>OMUX01000344.1 GCA_900314345.1 uncultured Erysipelotrichaceae bacterium
ATAGGTCTTCATTATCATTTCCTTCTTTCTTTCCTCACCATTATACATGCGCAGAAAAAAAAGAGCCTGCCGTGATATGACAGACTCTTCAGATTCATCCTTTGTAATGGTCTGCAGACCATTTTGCAAACTCTTCCGGTGTTGCCAGAACGGAATGCGTCTTTGTCAGCTGGTGGATAACACCCTTGCTGTAATCAACACCTTCGGCATCCTTGTTGTAGGTCAGTGCAGTACGCTTCTTTTCCACAACGGGATTCGGGTGCGGGATGGCAGACAGCAGGGATCTTGTGTAAGGATGCACCGGATTCTCGAAGATCTCATCCGTTGTGCCGGTTTCCACAATGTATCCCAGATGCATGACACCGATGCGGTCGCTGATGTACTTGACCATTGCAAGGTCATGAGCAATGAAGAGATAGGTAATGCCCATTTCATCCTGCAGGTCCTTCATCAGGTTGACAACCTGTGCCTGGATACTGACATCCAGTGCGGAGATAGCTTCATCGGCAATGACCAGCTCCGGATGCATGACCAGTGCTCTTGCAATGCCGATACGCTGACGCTGTCCTCCGGAGAACTGATTCGGATAACGAGTCGCATGTTCCTTGGAAAGGCCGACCTTTTCAATAATGGAATAAACCTTGTTGTCCAGATCTGCCTGATCCTTGTAGAGATGATGCAGCTCAAGACCTTCCGCAATGATCTCCTTGACCTTCTTCCTCGGGTTCAGGCAGGCCATCGGATCCTGGAAGATCATCTGCATGTTTACTCTCAGGAAGGATTCATCCTCCTTGGAAAGCCTGCCGGAGATATCATGACCGGCAAAGATGATCTTGCCTGCCGTAGGATCATACAGACGGATGATAGCTCTTCCGGTTGTGGATTTTCCGGAACCGGACTCACCGACAAGACCATAGGTCTCGCCCTTCCAGATATCGAAGCTGATTCCGTCCACAGCCTTTGTCGTGTAGTTCCTGGAAATACGGAAGTGCTGCTTGAGTCCCTCTACATGCAGAAGCGGTTCCTGTGTGTAATCAACGGTCGTCATAAGCCTTGCTCTCCTCCCGCATCTTCGCGATTCTTTCCTTCAGCTGTTCCGGCATCTCAACCTTCGGTGCCCTTGGATCACACAGCCATGAAGCAACACGGTGCTTTCCTCCGACGTTGTACATCGGCGGCTCTGCCTTGTAGTCAATGGCCAGGGCATACGGGTTTCTTGGCGCAAATGCATCACCGTCAATGCGTTCCAGCAGGTTCGGCGGTGTACCAGGAATGGCAAACAGTCTCGTACTTCTGGTGTCGGTATCCGGCATGGATGCGAGAAGTCCCCAGGTATAAGGATGACGTGGATCATAGAAAATCTCGTTGATGTCGCCCTTCTCGATAATTCTTCCTGCATACATGACATCGACATAGTCAGCGACCTTTGCCACAACGCCAAGGTCATGGGTGATGTAGATGACTGAAATGTTATGTTCGATCTGCAGTTTCTTGATCAGCTCCAGGATCTTGGCCTGAATGGTGACATCCAGTGCCGTGGTCGGTTCATCACAGATCAGCACATCCGGGTTGCATGCCAGGGCAATGGCAATGACCACTCTCTGCCGCATGCCTCCGGAAAGCTGATGCGGATATTCCTTGAAGCGCTTCTCAGGGTTCTCGATGCCGACTTCCTCCAGAAGCTTCATTGCCCTCTCACGGGCTTCTTCCTTTGTGGCCTTTTCATGGGTCAGGATCGGCTCCATGATCTGTTTGCCGATCTGCATCGTCGGATCCAGGGAGGTCATCGGATCCTGGAAGACCATGGCAATGTGCTTTCCGTTGAACTTGTAACGGATTTCCTTCTGGCTCATCTTTGTCAGATCAACCGTCTGCTTCTGACCGTTTTCGTCAAAGTAGGTATAGTCGATCTTTCCGGAATCAATGCGTCCGTTGCTTGCCAGGATGCCCATGATGCATTTCACGGTAACAGACTTTCCGGAACCGGACTCACCGACAATGGCAATCGTCTCGCCGCGGAACAGGTCCATGCGGACACCGCGGATGGCATTGACCTGACCGGCCGATGTTTCAAAGGAGATGTTCAGATCGCGGATCGATAATACACGATCTTCCTTGTTGCGTTTCTCAAGTGACATATTCACACCTCCTTATCCCTGCTTCTGGTTCGGATCAAATGCATCACGCAGACCATCAGCGAACAGGTTGAAGCTCAGCATCAATAACGCCAGCACCACAATCGGCGCAATCAGGATGAACGGATGGATGGTCATGGACTTGTATCCATCGGAGATCAATGCACCAAGGGATGCCTGCGGCGGCTGAATGCCAAGACCGACGAAGGACAGGAATGCTTCGGTGAAGATCGCATTCGGAATGGAGAACATCGACATGATGATCAGCTGTCCGAAGATGTTGGGCATGATGTCCTTGAAGATGATGTACACACTCTTGGCACCAAGGGTTCTGGAAGCCAGGACATATTCACTTTCCTTGAGCTTCAGCATCTCAGCTCTTGCAATTCTCGACATGCCGATCCAGCCGGTGATCATCAATGCAAAGATGATGGATGTAATGCCGCCTGACATCACAAGGCCTAGCAATGTGACAATGACCAGCGTCGGAATACCGTTGAGGATCTCAACGATTCTCTGCATGATCATATCAACCTTTCCTCCGAAATAGCCGGAGACAAGACCATAAGTCATGCCGATGACGATATCGATAGCCGCTGCCACCAAAGCAACGATCTGTGATACGCGGGTGCCTTCCCAGACACGCGTCCACAGATCACGCCCGTTGGTATCCGTGCCGAACCAGTGATACACATCCGTGAATCCCTTTTCAGCATAGACATTCACGCCTTTTTCATAGCCATTGAAGATGCCGATCTTCTCAAGGCCCGGCATTCTCGGCGGCAGGGACTGCTGCTTGAGATCAATGGCTTCACCGGTATAGCCGGAGATCATCGGTCCGATGATGGCTAATACGATGATGACGGCAATGATGATCATGCCCGCAACAGCACCCTTGTTCTTCTTGAAATGCATCCATACATCTGCCATGTAGGATGTGGTCTTGTAAGCTTTGTCGTGGAGTTTTTCTCCCTGCTGTACAAAGACAAAATCCTTTTCCGTGAAATCGTCAATGATTTCATTCGTCAGCACAGGTCTGCTTGTATTCTCACTCATGACAGCCACCTCACTTTGCCAGACGGATACGCGGATCGATGACGCCGTAGAGCACATCAACGACCAGCATCATGATGACGTACATTGCGGAATAGGTAAATGCACAGGCAATGACAACGTTATAGTCGTTGGACTGAATTGCCTGCACCATTAACATGCCGATGCCGGGAATGGCGAAGACCTTTTCAACAACCATGGATCCGGTCAGCAGGTTGACCAGGATCGGTCCCATGACAGTGATCAGAGGAATCATCGTATTACGCAGAGCATGATTCATGATCAGTGGTCTTTCCCTGACACCTTTTGCCTGTACCAGGGAAATGTAGTCGCTGGAGAGAACATCAATCATTTCCGAACGTGTGAAACGGGAGATATTGGCCATCGGGAACATGGCCAGGGCAATGGTAGGAAGAACGGAGGAAGCAAACGGAGCAGAGGAATTATAGAGGATGGGCGCCCACTTTGCCTTGAAGCCGATGTAATAGGCAAGAAGCAGCGCGAAGACGTAAGAGGGAATGGAAACGCCGAGAATGGAAATGACGGAACACAGGGAATCAATCCAGCTGTTATGATGCAGCGCAGCCGCAATTCCCAATAACAGTCCCAGGATGGCACCGACAACGAATGCCTGGC
>OMUX01000072.1 GCA_900314345.1 uncultured Erysipelotrichaceae bacterium
AATTTTTCTGGTAAATATTTTTAGCCTCTTGAATGTATCATTCCAAAAGTACCAGGGAAACAGGTTGTCCCGGTGAGTTTGCTTCCTGTTTACCAAGGTCTGGAAAAAAAAGGAATACAGGAAACTTAGCCTGGTTGCTTATGAAGGCATAGGCTTGTAATTTAAGAACTTAATCCTGTTATTTAAGAAATGAACTATCAGAACGTACATCAGGAAACATAAAAAGCATAAGAAAGGAACTGAAAATGGAAAAAATATGCGGCGGATCCGGCATGGGACTGAAGACCGCCAAATTCATGAGGGGAAAAACGATCATCCTGTCCGGAAGGACAGTCAGCAAACTGGAGCATGCTGTTCAGATGCTGGCAGAGCTGGGCATCAAAGCCCTTCCCCACGCCTGCGACACTTCCGGTCGGTCATCTGTCCGGGCACCTGCGGAATTTGCAGCATCGCAGGGGAGATTGCAAATGTCATTAACTGCGCCGGGCTCTCTCCTGCCATGGCGGACGGTGAAAAGCTGATCCGGGTCAATGCCCCGGGAACAGTCTACGTGAGCCAGGAATTTTACTCTTATATGCATGAAGGATCCGTCATCGTCGGCGTATCCTCAAACTCCGCTTACACGCTTCCAAGCATCATCATTCCGAAAAAGGCATACGAACTGGCGGAAACCGATGAAGGAGCCTTTGTAAAGAAGCTTTTAAAGCTGGCAGATATTGCGAAAGGTGACTACAACAAAGCAGGCTTTGCCTACGCTCTCTCCAAAAATTTCGTTGTCTGGTACGCTCAGAAATCTGCCTTCGTACTTGGAAAGAAAGGCATCCGCGTAGTTTCCTTAAGTCTGGGACTCATCGATACCGGCATGGGACAAAAAGAGGCAGAGCACGGTGATTTTCTCCTGAAGACCACCGTTGAAGGCCGCATGGGCAAGCCGGAGGAGCTGGGCTTTGCCATTGCCTGCGCAGCTGATGAACGCAACGGATACCTGGCAGGCGTTGATATCCTCTGCGACGGAGGAGCCACAAACGGCGAGCATTTTCTGAAATGAGTCTGTTTGGGAATCCGTTTCTTTAAAACGGGGCGAAACACGCTTCACATGTGTCTAGCTTCGCTCAGTCGTTGCTAAGCGGTCTCCACCGGAGACCAGCAACGCCGAGTGGACATGCCAGTATGTCCGATCTGCTTACGTAAATAAAAAAGGTATGGATAAAGCTCTTTGATCATCCATACTCTTTTTCTTTACGCTTAATCTCCAAATCACTGACAATGTGAACTGGCTTCAATTTCTCACATCTGCATTGCCAGCTGATGCGGTCTGTCAGGTGTGCACTGAAATATATCCTTATCCTGGTGATCCTTCACCGGGAAGAAGGACAGAATCTTTCTCAGTTTACCCAGTACATGAATCAGAGTTTCGTCTCTGTCCATCCCCTGGCATTCTCTCTGCATTCTGAATAATGCACAGCAGCGATTCAGGTATTTGGTTGAGACACCTCTGTACTTCATGTTCTGCTGATCGATAGCACTGTGAAAACTATTGACGTTGTTGATGTGGTTAACACTGTCGCGGTTATCGTCTTCGACTGCAATGTGCCGGCATCCTTTCGCATTCAGAAATCTGTCATAGACATCTGTGTCATCTGTGAAGACTGCTGAATTGCCTTCAATGGAAGACGGGAAATGCCCAATATATTCCAGCAATGCAGGAAGGAAGAACCAAGTCGTTCTGCACCTGTGATCATGCAGCTTTCTCATTTGATATACCTCTCCTGGAAGCTGCTTCGCCTCTCTTTCTTCCCGGCAGAACCGTATCGTTGTAACCTTTATGGCTGTACTGGACATATTTCTCATCGAGTTCTACCTGGTCACGCAAGTGGACAGGCCCGGCTTCTTCTGCCTCTTCCAGAGCTTTAAGAATCTTATGTCTCATATGAAGAGCGGTATTCGGTCTTACATCAACTTCTGCAGCCGTATCGGCAATACTGTCACCGGCAATCGTCTTTTCGATGACTGTATTCCAGACAGCCTGAGACTGCTGGGAATGCCAGGTCAGCTGACCATGGTCTTTGGTAAATCTTTTCCGGCAGGAAATGCAGCGCCACATAGGTTTACTTCCTTCACCGTTGGTAAAGCCACCCCCAAGCCACTTCTCGCCATACTTCAGGACATAACCACATTTCGGACATCTCCTGACTATATAGTCATTGGCTTCCTGCAGATCACGGCGTGCCTTCTCAAGCATCCTGTAGATCTGATCTCTTTGGAATGAGCAGAGGGCTGGTTCCACTTCATTAAACTTCTCCTTAAGCTCCTGGCTGTCTGCCATATAGGTATCCTCCTGACAGTCATAGAATAGTTGAGAAGCCAGATAACACTGTCCCGTTATTGAGACTTGCTATGTGAAATATCAAACACTTATCACGATGTCAGTCTTTTGGAGATTAAGCGAAAACATAAGGACCATTTCACCACTATGGCCTGAGGGGATACAGCTTCATCTTTCGAGCGGCTGCGCAATACTTCCTGAGATCTTCCGGAGGGAACGGTTTTCCGTGTCCCGGATAAATGATGCGGGCATCAGAGGCAAGGATCGTCTGCCAGGAATCGATGAACTTTTCTTTATCACCAACCCAGATCGTAACTCTACGGCTGCTTGGGAAACCATTCATAGCTGCATCCCCACAAAAGAGCGTCCCGTCCGGAAGAAGCAATGACATGGAATCCACGGTATGACCGGGTGTTGTGATGATTTTTCCTCCGAGCATCGCTTCCAGTTCCGACTTGTTGCTCTCACTGACGATAAGGCAGCGAGAGATGTCCGTTTCCGTCAGAGGTGGAAAAAGATGCTTTCCTCTTCCCAGCAGCTTCATAAAATGGCAGAAAGCAGCCGCGCCAAGTGTAGAACAACCGCCATCGAAGGAATTCTGTCCACGGAGAAGCGTCTCCACTGAGAGTGGACTGATCACAGCCTGAGTGTTCGGCGCTTCCTGAAGTAATGTTCCCAGAAATCCCGCATGGTCGTCGTGGGCGTGTGTGAGAAAAACATACCGGATATCCCGAAATGTCAGTCCTTGCTCTTCCAGAGCCTTTCGGCAGTTATCGAAACCAGTATCATATCCCGTGTCGATCAGCACCCATCCCTCCGGACCTTTATACAGCCAATTATTTACGATCCGGTTTCCCAGATTAAAGACTTGTATTGTCGGACTCACTGTTCTGCCTCCCTGGCGAAAAATGTCTTTCCCTTATTCTTCTTACTTTCCGTGATTGTCATGAATCCATCCAGCACCATTGGTCTTGTGATTCACTGCAGTGGTTATACAGCACCTTTCTTTGCTGCAGCTTAATGATCTGTGCGGAGACAGTCTGTTCCTCACTTGTTCTGCTTCTTCTTATCTTTCCGCTTCGGGTTTTCAGGAAACCATCCTTTTTCAACGCGCTTTTCCTGCGCGAATAATTCACCGATTGACCAGAGACTGCTTGCCCCGAAAGCACTGAGAACAGAAGAAAGAATGACATTGTCGACAAACAGTGATCCGGTAATGGCACCGGCACCCATGATCAGAAAGAACGGCCAGCAGTTTTTCGAAAAATAATATTCTGCTTTGATCACGATCGGATGAAAAATGCCGATTGTAAGAAAACATACTGCAGCAATCACGATTCCCTGATAGTTCATAACACTTCTCCTGCTTATCCGCTGATACAAACGCAATAGGCAAATCATACCGAAGTAACAATACTTTTAAACCATCATAACAGAAAGAAGCGGAAATATCCGTACCACTGTAATTCCGGACAGGAGCAGCTGACATTTGAATCAAAAAACATTCCTTAATCCCTTTGAAGGATCCAGAAATGTCTCATTGATATGTATTCAGTTTTCCTGCAGGATCTTTCTGATATCTCCACTGATACAGACTGATCTGTCCCTGATCTCATCCGGTGCGTATGCCTCATTTATGTTGAGGCAGGCATAAGCGCTGTCCTTCCAAGCCTTTGTCATTCTCCAGAAAGGATACTTGATGATCACCGGGGTATTCATGCCTACACCAAGCTCCATGAACAGTACCTTCTTATCTTCATGGTCATTCAGGAACTTCTTGTAACGCTGTGATGCCTCATGCCAGCCCGCATCTTCCACAAATGTATTGTCCGCCCTGAGATTTGTGGTCATCAATTCCCCGTCATCCGGGCAGTATGGAACCATGTCTGAGGGTACCTTCATCTTCAGGATTGTCCCTTCCGGAATGATGAGATTGTTCTTCTCATCAATTTCAAACCCCTGTGCTATAAGCATCTTCCTGACAATGTCTTCATTGTCATAGGTCTTATGCTTTGAAGCTCCGTGCGGGTTATAGCTCTGCAGAAGACCATAGTCGCCCTGGGTGTAGAACAGTCTTGTCTTGTCAAAGCCTGCCCTCTGGAAACAATGGTCCACATTCGTTGTAATAACGAAGTAATCCTTGCCATTCACAGCATTCAGCAGAAGATCATACGTATCATTGGGAATCGGCGCATACCGGTTCAGCCAGATATGTCTGCTCCACCAGCCCCAGAATGTCTCCATGTCAGGGAAGGGATAGAAGCCACCGCTGTACATGTCTCTGATTCCATACTTCTCAATGAAATCAGCGAAATAATACTGGAATCTCTCTCCGCAGTACGTATAGCCGGCAGCCGTGGATAAGCCGGATCCTGCACCAACCACCACAGCATCTGCTTTCTCAATCAATGACTTCAGCGGTGTCTCTGTATGGATTGCATCAGCCAAGGAGTCTTTCATAGATTGCTTTGTCCTCTTCCTTAAAAACATTGAATATCACCTTCTCTATCGTTGTGTCCGGATGTTCACCCAGATATTGCTGTACTGTTCTGACTGCTGTTTCCGCCGCATCTTCATGCGGGTAATGGAATACCCCTGTGGAAATACAGCAGAAAGCAATGCTTTGCAGCTTGTTTTCCTCTGCCAGTTCCAGACAGGAGCGGTAGCACGATGCCAGTAGATTCCTGTCCTTCTTTGTTACATGCCACTGTACGATCGGTCCAACGGTATGAATGACATGCTTTGCAGGAAGGTTATAGCCACCGGTGATCTTTGCCTTTCCGGTTTCTTCTTCATGTCCCTGTGCCTGCATGATTCGATAGCAAGCCACTCTCAATTCCAGACCTGCCGCACTGTGAATCGCATT
>OMUX01000348.1 GCA_900314345.1 uncultured Erysipelotrichaceae bacterium
TTTGGGGTAAATTTCTATTTTCACGAGCAATATCTATTGGAATATTAGCAATTAATTGCACTGCTCCTGGGAATATCCTATGGAGCGACGATTGCACTCGAAGTTCTGATGACAAGAATATTTCAAGTCAGCCGTGCTGTGCTTGACGGCGGTTCTTTCCTCCAGTATGGACCATTGATGCGGTCTATGAATGATATCGGGACCTCATTTTTCGTTGCAGGGATCAGAAAGAATCCTGATAAACCGACCATGTATGCAGGACTGGGAGAAGAAGCAGACCGGCATTCGCGTCAGATCTTCACGTATATGTCAAAGGCATCCCTGAAAATGCTGATCAATGATTCCATGTCCGGTGTGAAGTATGTTGACGGCGGCATCCGCAGAGAAGACAACCTTCTTGTCATGTATGGTGACAAGGATGGATATAAGGGCGGCATAAAATGGTTTGAGAAGCATCACTGCCCGTTTGAAAAGACAATCCTGAAAGGATACGGGCATTGTGAGTATCTGTATCAGAATCCGGAAAGATACGTGAAAAGATATCTTCTGCAGGAAGAACTCTGAAACGGAACTGCAGTATGCATCATATCAGGATCTTCTATGGAATTGGAGGATATTATGAGTTATGCATCATTGATCAAGGGCACCGGAAAGATCGTAGCGGATGATCTGGGCAGACAGAAAGCCAAGGAGATCATGCGGAAGGCCCAGCGCCGGTTTGAAGAACTGAAACAGGAAAATGCCGGCGACTCCAGGGAGCTTCAGAGCCACACATATAAGCGTATCTATCCTGGCATTGCTATGTATGAAGCACTGCGGTCGGCGGGAGTGGAACAGGACAAGGCGGTCTGGTATATCCATGAATATTATCAGCGTTTCTGCAGAAAGGCTGCCAGGGGACTGCAGGCGATCATGAAGCTGCCTGGAATGGTGAAGAAGGCACCGAAGATGTTTGTGGACATCTCGGTCAAGAGCTTTTCGGAATCTTCCGGTTTCCGGTATGAGTGGCCGCAGCTGCCTCAGAATACCGTTGGCTTTGACATTGTGAAATGTCCCTATCTGGACACTTGTACCAGATATGGCTGCCCTGAGATCACCGTGGCTTTCTGTGATTCCGATGATGCCTCTTACGGAAATATGCATCCATGTCTGCTCTGGGGCAGGACTTCAACACTCGGCCACGGGGCTCCCTGCTGTGATTTCAGGCTGACGACGGTGAAGAAATGATGCAATTGAAAGGAATTTTATGGTCACATTGAATGAACAGATCGATATTCCTGCACCGTTTGAGAAGATCCAGGCATGGCTAGACAACTTTGAGCGGGAATTTGTGAAGTGGAGTCCTTATCATCTGGAATGCAATCTATATGATGGGGATACGAGGCAGGAGACCGGATTCGTTTCCATGAAATTGTTATGGGCTGGACTACGATGTGACCGGCAGGATCACGGAGAGTGAGAAGGACAGCGATCATTTCCGGATCGTATTTCAGAGTGATGCAAAAACAGCGTTCATCACATTTGAGGCGAACCGGACCGAAGAAGGGATTCATTTCTTTCATACAGAGGAATTCGGCATGACGACACCGGTGCTCGGACCAATCATGAACTTTCTGATCTTCAAAGTCTTTTTCAGGAAGAACCCAGGGGAACTGAAATAACATGATTTTCCATGAATTCGGAAAAGAAGGGGAAGAGGCAGTGCTGCTGATTCATGGCTTCGGCTGTAACGCTGAGAAATCCTTTGCCATACCATCTGCCATTTTATGCAGGAAATATCGTGTCATTACAGTGGATCTGGATGGCCAGGACATTGGGGGTCAGGCACTCGAAAGTTTGAAAAATCTGAATAATTGGCGGGAGTGTCAAAAGCGGATGATCCCTTACTTCTTCGCTGTCATCTGCAACAATCCAGTAATCACATACCTCATCGCCTTTCTGTAATTGCTCCTTTTGTGATATCAATTTCCCTTTATAAAAACATCATGCTATAGTTAGACAGACCTAACTCATTATTTAAAGGATTGAACGCAATTCAAGTCTGGACGTTCAATCAGAATTCTTGGAGGTCGTCTATGAATAAACAGCAGAAGAAGACGTGGGACGATTGTATGGCTTTGTTAATCAGTGTATTACCCAAAGAGGATGCAGATGCCATATATGATAAAGCCGTTTTGAGATGGAGGGATATATCTGCAAAAATGGATGGCGAGTCCGAGAGCAGGAAAAAACTGGCTGTTAACTCAATTTTACCCAGAGTTGCCTTGTATGCCGTTTTAAAGGAAAACGGGTATCCGGCAGATCAGATCATGAAGAAGTATATTGAAGAAATTTCCGGTCCTGCCATGCATGAAAAATATGCAAGGCTTGAAAGAATACCTGGCTTTTTCGGGATCTTCCGGAAAGCGTATATGTTATTTACGGACAGGTCTGACTGGTGGAACTGCGAATCTGTCAAAACTCCTGATGGATTTAAGCTGGATATGCACACGTGTCTTTGGAAAGATTGCTGCGATATTGCCGGTTATCCGGAAGTATGCACATACTTTTGCGACAGC
>OMUX01000384.1 GCA_900314345.1 uncultured Erysipelotrichaceae bacterium
CGCAGCGAAAACCGGATTCTGAAACATCTCGTCGGTATCTATGCAGATGATGACATGTGTCAGGCCGTTCTTCCAGATTCTCTTACGAGAACTGATTTCCGCAGTAACACTTCTGGAACAATATTTTGATTTTCCACCCATGAAGATCGACAGGAGTTTGTCATTCCTGTCAGGACAGTAGAAATGGTGAATGAATCCTTTGATATAGATCCAGTCGCTTTTTGACTTGCTGTCAGCTTCTACACAGAGCAGAATCTGCTGTGCCATATCAGCCACCCAGAATTCCAATGAAATCGGTGGAATCAATATTGAAGGGAATGTGATTAATGGTTCCTGCACGATAGGCTCTCTGTGGTGTCAGATTGCCGCTCTTTGCCCAGGAAACCAGTTCACCGTCGCTTGAAATGAAGTCTATGGCTTTCTTTCTGTTCTTCAGAAGATCCATTGGCTCCAGACTGTGGCAGGTGAATATGAGCTGACCGCTTCCGTCATTGATCACATGCTCTAGCATTGCATTCATATACACGGAATTCATATTGGCATCCATTTCATCAACAAACACAACCGCGCCATCCACTGAATCTGACAAAGCGTCAAACAAAGCAGGCAGCTTCCTGATGCCTGTGCTTTCAAACTGTGCGTCAACGGAGAAAGAACCATAGTTGTACTGGAGGCGGCAGTCATAGAATTCACCGTTTTCCTTTTTCTCAATGTCTATTTTCTGAAGGGAAGGCTTGAACAGTTTTACAAATCTGCTAAGTCTTTCAACTCTTTTTTCGTATGCTCCATACATGGAAACAGGAATCTTTTCCTGATCTGAAAGCACATATTCTTCCAGCATGCCGGAGACAGTAACAGAATTTCCTGCGTTCAGCGCAGGATTCTGCAGAACCTTCCTCAGCAGAAAGACATCATGCCAGTCATCCGGCTCAAGCGAAACATGGAGGAGGGTGCCAAAAAGAAACAGATTGAGAACTGCTGCATACAGTGAGCCATATTCACAGCCTTCCGGATCTGCAACAAGTATGGGCACAACAGACTGCCGGTCAAGGAGATTCTGCGTTCTGCCCAGGATGTTTTCCATATCTGCATCAGAGGTGAGACTGATCAGTTTTCCATGGTCAGCTTCGAATATTATGCTGAACCTGCCGTTAACTGATGTTCTGCATTCCAGTTTCTCAGACAGAATACGGAATTCCCTGCCCACAGGGTCTGTCTCCTGGAAGGAAAATGCATACCGGTATACGACACCATCTGCTTCACACCTGAAGGTGCATGTAATATCCACCTTATGTGTTTCTCTGTTAACGAGTTCATGCAGGGAAAGCCGTCTGCTGACATCACTCAGATAATCTCTTGTGGTAAGAAAGTTCTTGAGAATGCGGACAGCTGTAACGATTGCAGATTTTCCGGATCCGTTTTCACCAAAGACCGCCGTGATCCGGTACAGATCCGGGTCAAACGTCTTCCCGATGTTCTTCTTGTAAAATTCAAGTGTAATGGGATTCTTCAATGACTTTACGCCCGAAAGGGTAAGGCTGAGAAGATAGAATGCTCTGTTCATGAGTTTTTCTCCTAATAAACTTACAATTTGTAAGAATATTATAATTCGTATCCTGCATATTTACAATGGAATGACTCAGTTTTCATCACAATCAGGTCGAAATCCTGGCTGTGTGCTTTGATCAATACGCGGTATTCAGAACAGCTCTTTACATATTTTAGTTTGTTAGGTTCTTGTAAAAGTTTGAAATTATCAAACAAATTGTTTGAAATTACTTGAATTGTCAGACATGTCCTGTATAATCTAGCTGTGTTTCATAATTTTGAAGATTTTGTTTACTTTTACTAAACAAAAGGAGGGCGTGAATGGATATCGGTAAACGCATCAAACAGCTGCGCATGCAGAACGACCTGACCCTGGAGGAACTTGCCAGCAGGACGGAGCTGACCAAAGGCTTCCTGTCCCAGCTGGAACGCGACCAGGCATCGCCTTCCATACAGACCCTGGAAGACATCGTGGAAGCCCTGGGAGTCTCCATGTCCCGCTTCTTTGCGGATGATGCCCAGGAACAGATCGTCTTCACCGACAAGGATGCATTCGTGGATGAAAGGGAAAACGAGACAATTCACTGGATTGTGCCCAATGCCCAGAAGAATGAGATGGAACCCATCATTCTGGAAATCCAGCCGCATCAGAAGACCAGAACAATTGATCCCCATGAAGGACAGGAGTTCGGCTATGTGCTGAGCGGACGATTGTATCTGTGCACGCAGTCCTCCAAGAAGGGACTTGCAGTACACAAGGGAGAAAACTTCTACATCAAGGGACAGGAATCACACTATCTGGAAAACCGCAGCGACAAGGCTGCAACGGTACTGTGGATCAGCACACCTCCGGTGTTCTGATCAGGGAAAAAGAGAAAAGGGGAAAAGAACATGGCAAAGAAGCTGATTCAGATTCAGAATGTCGTCAAGACCTTTGAGGATCAGGTAGTCCTCAAGGGTATTTCACTGGATATCAACGAGAATGAGTTTGTCACACTGCTTGGCCCTTCCGGCTGCGGCAAGACAACACTGCTGCGCATCATTGCCGGTTTCCTGATGCCGACAGAGGGAAAGATCATCATGGACGGACAGGACATTGCCAATGTCCCTGCCTACAAGAGAGACGTCAACACGGTCTTCCAGCACTATGCACTGTTTCCGCATCTCGATGTATATGACAACATCGCCTTTGGTCTGAAGCTCAAGAAGCAGCCGAAGGACATCATTGACCAGAAGGTCATGCGTATGATCTCCCTGGTTGGTCTGGAAGGCTTTGAACACAAGGATGTCACACTCATGTCCGGCGGCCAGCAGCAGCGTGTTGCCATTGCAAGGGCACTGGTCAATGAACCAAGGGTTCTTTTACTGGATGAATCCCTGTCAGCACTGGACAAGAACCTCAGAAAGGAAATGCAGCTGGAGCTCAAGGAGATCCAGCAGGAAGTCGGCATTACCTTCATCTTTGTCACCCATGATCAGGAAGAAGCTCTGACGATGTCCGACAAGATCGTTGTCCTCAAGGACGGTGAGATCGAACAGGTTGGTACGCCGACAGAGATCTACAACGAACCGATCAATGAATACTGTGCAAGGTTCATCGGCGACTCCAATATCATCGACGGCGTCATGAAGAAGGATAACCTGGTTTCCTTCGATGATGCCGACTATGAATGCGTGGACTATGGCTTCGGTACCAATGAGAAGGTGGATATCATGATCCGCCCGGAGGACATTGACATCGTTCCAAGAAACCATGGCCTTCTGAATGGTGAAGTGAAGTCCGTGCTGTTCAAGGGCGTGCACTATGAAGTCATTGCCGAGACAAGCTCCGGTACCTCAAAGACCGTGACCATGCATGTCACCGGGGAACGCGATGTGACCAATGAAGAGGCACATGAGAAGATCAGTGCCACAAGCTTCATGATGGACCTGGAGGATGTAGAGAATCTCACGGACTCCGAGGTCATCGCAAGAGCCAATGCCCAGGCATGGAATGTGGATACCAATGAGGATGTTTCCCTTTCCACCGTGGAATATGACATCAAGCCGGAAACAGGCGAATACAAGTGCCGCTTCGCAACAGACAACGGCACCGAGATCACCATCAAGATCCTGGTCGTCAAGCCGGTGGCCGTAGAGGATATGTCCAATGAGGAATCCATCCAGGCATTTGACTTCTACCGTTCCGTGGATGAAATCAAGGAAAGCGTGGCACTGGATACCGACCTGATCCGCTGGGCAGATGCCTATGCATGGAACCTGGAGGATGACTCCAGGGTTGAAATCTGGGATGTGAAGTATGACTTCGATGATGAAAACATCACACCAGGCGACTACAAGGTAACCTTCTCCACCAAGGGAAGAGAGCTCAAGCTTGAAACAACCGACCGGTATGAAGAAGGACAGAGGATCGGCTTAAGATGGAACCCGGATGATATCCATGTCATGAGAAAGATGGGGAAATAAACCATGAAGTCCTTCAGCAAGATGGTATACCCGTACCTTGTATGGGCCATCATCATGATCGTCATCCCGATGCTGATGATCGTGCTGTATGCCTTCACGGTACAGGGCAACTCCGTACTGACCTTCCAGTTCACATTCAATAACTTTGCAAGGTTCTTCTCTGATCCCGTCTTCCCGACGGTACTGTGGAGATCCCTGAAGATGGCTTTCTTCACAACCATCATCTGCATTGCCATCGGCTACCCGACAGCCTACATCATCGCCAAGCACAAGCCGAACAAACAGGCAGTCATGGTATTGCTCATCACACTGCCCATGTGGATCAACATGCTTGTAAGAACCTATGCATGGCGCGGCATCCTGTCCCACATGCATGCAAGTGCGGAGACCAAGGTCTATGTCGGCATGGTGTACAACTTCCTGCCGTTCATGATCCTGCAGATCTATACCGCACTTTCCAAGATCGATCCGGCACTGATCGTGGCTGCCCATGACCTTGGCGCAGATGACAAGGAAACATTCAAGCGCGTCATCCTGCCGCTTTCCCTGTCCGGTGTAGTATCCGGCATCACCCTGGTGTTCCTGCCTGCCGTATCCTCCTTCTTCATTCCGAAGTTACTTGGAGGAGGAAGATATGTGCTCATCGGAAACCTGATTGAAGACTACTTCATCTCCACCGGAGACTGGAACTTCGGCTCCGCAATTTCCCTTATCATGGCCGTGATCATCCTCATCTCCATGAAGATCACCCACAAGCTGGACAAGGAACCGGCAGAACAGGAGGACGACTGATGGATCAGGAACATGTAAAGAAGTGGGAAAAGGTATGGTTCTGGTGCATCATCATCTTCTTCTACCTGCCCATTGCCTATGTTGTATTCTTCTCTTTCAACCGCTCGAAGTCCCTGACGAAGTTCACGGGTTTCTCCCTGCGCTGGTATGAGAAGATGTTTGCCAACCGTACCATCATGGAAGCCATCTGGTACACGATTGCCTGTGCACTTATTGCTACAGCGGTGTCAACGCTGGTTGGAACCATTACTGCAATCGGTCTTTCCAAGTCCCGCAAGACCTTGAGAGAAGCCATTGAACAGGTCAACAACCTGCCGATGCTCAACCCGGATATCGTCACAGCCATCGGCTTCATGCTGTTCTTCACATCCCTCAGGATCAAGACCGGATTCACCACCATGGTGCTGGCTCACATTGCCTTCTGCATCCCTTATGTGATCCTCTCTGTCATGCCAAAGCTCAGGACCCTGGATCCCAACATGGCAGAAGCTGCCATGGATCTTGGCTGCACACCCATGCAGGCACTGTTCAAGGTCATCATTCCCCAGATCAAGCCAGGCATTGTAAGCGGCGCACTGGTTGCCTTCTCCATGTCGTTTGATGACTTTGTCATTTCACTGTTTACCACAGGACCAGGCGTGAACAACATCTCCATCTACGTCTACGCCAATGTCAAGCGTGTCAACCCGACCATCAATGCACTCTCCACGATCATTGTCCTGATCGTGACCATTGTGCTCTTGGTGGTCAACATCGTCCCGGCAAGAAGGGAAAAGAAGAGGAGGGAAAAGTATGGCATGGCGGAAGAAGTCTGAAAAGGCACTGCTTGCAGGAATCCTTGCCTCCACAGCGCTCCTTGCAGGATGCTGGGAAGCTGAGGTTCCTGAAGATTTTGAAGTCATCGAT
>OMUX01000086.1 GCA_900314345.1 uncultured Erysipelotrichaceae bacterium
CATCAGCATTCAGGATGCGTGCGATCTCACCGGTACCCTTACTGGAGATTGCTAGATCAAACACTTTCCTGACTATCTGTGCTGCTTCCGGATCTGTTTCAAGCTTTCCTTTGACAGCACTTTTTCGTAGGCCGAAAGGAACATGACCACCCTGATATACACCTCTTTTCATGATGGCATATTTGGAAGTGGTGACTTTATCAGAGAGATCCTTGCTGTAGTAGTCATAAACGATGTTTTTCAGAACAACGTCCATTCCGCCGGTAGTCCCTTTGTAGTCATCACTGTCATAACTGTCATTCACAGATATGAAGCGTACTCCCAGGAACGGGAAGATCCTTTCCAGATAATCTCCCAGTTCAATGTAGTCACGACCAAAGCTACTGAAGTCTTTTACGGCAATGAGATTGATTTTGCCTTTCTTAACCTTCTCCATCATTTTCTCAAATGACGGTCTGGCAAAGTTTGTTCCAGAGTAACCGTCATCAAAGAACTCTTCTCTCGGACATCCTTCGAACTCCTCGTGCATGTCCAGATAGCGGTTGATCAGTGCCCTCTGATTGGTGATGCTTTCGCTTTCAGTTTTTCCTTCTCTCTTGGAAAGATCAATGTCTGCAAGAGACAGTCGGATATAGATGCCTATGCTGTACTTAGCCATTTTCCACCTCCGACAGTATCTCCCGCAGAATGCCCGAATACTCTTCTTTAGCATCGCTGTAGTTCATGATCAGTTCGACGGTTATCAGGCCGTTATTTTCATGTACCACAACTCTGTCGATCATCTTATCAACGATTTGCTGGGACAATTCTGTCTCGGATCTGATTCCTTCTATTGCCTTGAGCCATTTATTGTCTCCCGCAAAAGCATTATTGATCCTGGCTTTTTTCTGCCTGATTTCTTCCATAGATGCAGAAGCTGTTCTGTATTGATCATCGTATTCCTTCTTGAGGTAGATATACTCCTCATTGGAAACAATGCCATCAACATAGTTCTCATACAGCTTTTCCAACTTGGATTCAATCTTCTTCAGCTTCATGGAAGCGCTGTTTAATTCTCCCTGATACTGATCCAGGAGATTTCGCTGCTTATCACTTCCTTTCAGCTGGGACAGCAGTTTTTCCATGTCGGCAGCATACTCGATTTGAAGCTGGATCTGTTCAAATACCCGCTGCTTGATATCGGTGTACTTAATGGCGTGTTTGGTACAGATCCTGCGATTGTCGTTATGCCTTCCGCAATAGAAGACCTCTGTACCGTGATTCTTCCGAAGCGTATTTTTACGCAGCCTCATTCTCCCGCCGCATTCACCGCACCAGATTTTTCCCTGGAAGAGATTCTCTATTGAATCTCGGATCTCCTTGTTTGCATCTTCTCTGGCATGATATACCTTCGCAAACTCCTTGAATCTTCTTTGAACCTCATCATAATCTTCCTTCGAGACCAGGGGCTCATGATGATCAGGAATGACGATCCATTCTTCTTCCGGAGCACGATGCATTTTGATTCCCTCGTATAGAGACTTCGGTTCTCTCCTGTATGCAAGGCATCCGGTATAAAGAGGATTGGTAAGGATATTCTTCACCGTACATCCTCGCCATTCCGGGTTGTTGTACTTCTCACTGTGCCAGATGCCAAGCTGCAGTTTCCTGACTGCGGGAGTCGTAGCTCCTAAAGCATTGAGCCTTCTGTTGATTTCAGGAATAGAAGCACCTTCCAGTCTCCACTTGAATATACGCTTGATGTTTTCGGCGACTTCCTCGTCCACATCAATGCCATATTCAACCGTCTTGGATTTTACATATCCATAAGGGATGAATCCCGGAAGGAACTCACCCTTAGCCATCCTTTCATCAAAGGAGGTACGGATTTTTCTGGAAATATCCTTTGCGTACAGCTCGTTGATCATATTCTTCAGAGGAATCATGAGAGACTCTTCTGAACCATCCGTCTCAAAGCTGTCGAAGTGATCCGTAATTGCTATAAAGCGGACTCCCAGAAACGGAAATATCTTTTCAAGATAATTACCTGTTTCGATATAATCACGACCGAAGCGACTGAGATCCTTGCAGACAACGGCATTGATTTTTCCTGCTTTGATCATGTCCATCATTCTGTTGAATTCCGGTCTTTCAAAACTGGTTCCTTTAGCACCGTTATCTGAGAACACATCAGTCAGAGACAGATACGGTCTTTCCTCGATGTACTCTCTGCAGATACTGACCTGATTCTCGATGGAATCCCCGTCATCGTTTTTACCACTGTTTTCTACGGACAGTCTCGCATAGATTGCCGTACTGAACGGTTTTACAGCCGGTGAAGTGCTTACGCATACAGCAGAACCGGTCTGCTTTCGACTTTTCCTTGCCACAGCGGTACTCCTCCTTTCACCGGTTTTGGCATTACGACCTGATGGGATAGCTTTTCGATGTATTCGATGGCTCTCCTGCATTCATCCTTGTATTTGAAGTTGACCTGAATACGGTTTCCCTCAAATACTTCAATGCTGTCGATCAATTCGACAACTACCCTGCGATCAAGTTCAGAAATGTTCTCGTATCTCCTGAAAACACTGATCCATACATTGTCCCTGTGATTGCCTTCGACAGCTTCCTGTCTTTCCTTTTTCAGGGATTCAATAGTTTCCTCAGCATCATTGATCTTGGTGGTGTAGTTGTTCTTATACTGGAAATACTCCTGCTGGTTGATGATGCCTTCCTCAAGATTCTCATACAGCTTCATCTTGAACTTTTTATACTTTTCGACTTCTTCTTGAAGTTTGATGATCTGGGCATCGTAATTGAAGATGTTTTTCTGATTTTCAGGAAGGTCGTCAATGAATCTGTATAAACGGTCAATATCAGCAATCAAAGCAATCTGTGCCCTGACTGCATGCAGGACCGTATCAGACAGTTCCGCCTCGCTGATGCTGTGAGAACTGCAGCCCTTGCCGGATTTATTTGTCGAACATACGTAGTAGGTATATTTCTTCTTCCCGGCAGGAATCGTTTTTCTCACCATGTTCTGACCGCAATCTCCGCAGCGGATAAAGCCGGAAAACAGATATACCGTTTCTTCTTCCGGGGAAGTTCGGATATCTCTGTTCATCAGATCCTTAACCGCCATGAATGTGTCATGATCGATGATCGCCTCATGAGCATTTTCTATACGGACCCACTCGGATTCATCCTTTGTGACTCGGTTTTTCAGCTTATGGTTCGGCGTTGTCTGTTTGCCCTGGACAAGCACTCCGATATACACCTCATTCTGAAGAATGCGCTTTACCGTGTTGGATGACCATTTTGCTTTATCGCTGCCACGGAACGCAGTCTGGATATTCTCTCCGTTTGCGAGTTTATACTCCATAGGACAGAGAACACCTTTCTTATTGAGCTCACTGGCGATCTTGCCCTGAGACATTCCTTCCAGTTTCCAGTGAAATATCTGCTTTACGACTTCGGCAGCATACAGGTCGGGTATCAGTTTGTTATGATCCTCCGGATCTTTCTGATACCCGTATACTGCGAATGCACTGAGAAACTCTCCCTTCTTTCGCTTGATCTCAAGCTGGGAGCGGATCTTCACACTGATATCCTTGCAGTAAGCGTCATTGATCAGATTCTTGAACGGAATGACCAGATTGGATGACTGGTTCTGTTTCTCCGCAGAATCATATCCGTCATTGATTGCAATGAAGCGTACTCCCAGGAATGGGAATACTTTCTCGATGTAATTACCTGCCTCGATGTAGTTCCTGCCGAAACGACTCAGATCCTTACAGACCACGCAGTTTACCTGCCTGCTTCGGATCATCTCCATCATTTCATTGAAAGCCGGTCTGTCGAATGAAACACCGCTGTATCCGTCATCTACCTTTTCAGCAACGATCTCGATTTCCGGATAATTACTGAGGAAGTCACGGACAAGGGCTTTCTGGTTGGAAATGCTGTTGCTTTCCTTTTTTGCATCATCGCCGTCATCTTTGGAGAGTCGGGCATAGATGCATGCCTTGTACTTGATTTTAGACATAAAAACTCTGTCTCCTTCCTTTGGTTTCATTCAAAAGAAATCGACAGAGTTATCTGCTCAGTTATTCTGTTTAGCCCTGTCGATATTCTACCACAAACAGGTCCCGGATGCTATATCCGGGAATGTGAACTTTTTGTTTACTCTCCATGTTTACAGCCCCCTGATATAGTGCTCAAGTCTGTCTTCGATATTCACTTCCGTATCTGCGAAACCGATCTTCACGATTATCTTTCCCACCTTATAGCAGTATGGGTTTCTGATCTGTTCAAGGAAGGAACGGATTCTTTCTGCTCTCGGAAGACTCTCATCAACGTGAACGTCTTTGAGATCGGCAAGATCGTCGAGGCTGACGGTTCTTATGTCGATATTCTTCATAGCATCAATCGTCATAATCTTCATCCTCCGACTTGCTGTAAATGAAGTAATCCCAGCCGGTTCGAACACCGCATTTGTTGCAGGTATCCTTATACAGCTGATAAGGATTTACTCTCTTGATAATATGATCATCAAGGTCGTAGTACTCATGTGCGCATCTGGGGCAGAGCGTCATCATCATCGGATAATCGTATCCCTTGATTTCTTCCGGGATAACGAGGTCATTATCCTCAATGATCTCAACTGTAGTTTCCACCGTTGTCTCGATCCGCCTGATCACCTTGATTTTTGTCTTTTCGGTCACAGTAACACCTCCTTTATATCTGATTGCATTGACCGCAAATTTATACGGACGAACCTGTTACAGCTCGTCCGCATCGTATTCACAGTCAATTACGACTGTTTTTGATTTAAGCGTTTTGCTGTCGACGATATTCGAC
>OMUX01000349.1 GCA_900314345.1 uncultured Erysipelotrichaceae bacterium
TGTCAGTGAAGCGGTATTCGAAAGAATCGTATTCAATGCGGATGATCCCATTGAACTGCCTGGTGAAACATCGGTCCGTGAACTTCTCTGGAAAGAACGCACCGGAAAGCTGAGGCGAACCTCAAATGCCTGAATGGAAACCCTATACTCAGCTGGACAATGATCAGTCCTGGTTTATGCCTGACGGAACAGAGCTTCGTGGCAGACAGGCATATGAGTACCTTCTGAAGCTGACTGCAGAACAGAAGGATCTGTACCAGGACGCTGTATTACTGCAGAGGAACATTCAGGGCGTGCTGAGCAGCTATCAGCCATCAAGGAATATCATCGTTGACGCAATGAACCTGGATGAGCTCCTGTCAAACATCGACCTCTTCTGTGCAATATACCGGGAAGCCTATGAAAGACACCGCGCACATTGAACGCATACCGCCGGATGACCAGATGAGTATCTATGACCTTGATATCCTCACCGACGAAAAGGCCATCAGATTAATCGATCTCTGCGTACCTGTGAAGCTCCTTGATTATCTGGATGCCATGATCGACCCGAAGTACTCAGACATATATAAACAGGTCAGGAGACGGGTCAAGGAATGTCTGGAGTTCACCCAGGCACGCAATCCTTTCCATGCAGGAAGACCGGGAAAGTATGATGTGAACGATATGAAACGAGTCAGGTCACTGAAAAGACAGGGACGGACCTTCCGGGAGATCGCTGCAGAGATCGGGTGCTCTCCATCCACTGCCTCAAGACTGTACGATAAATCGTTCAATATTCTGAAATAATAATTGAACACTCATCCTCGTGTTCCACAATGATTGCAGAACAGTACAGTGGCTGAAGAAAAACCGTCTGGATATAGCTGGAATAATCCGGACGGTTTTTCGGGTTGGAGTCTGTTTCTTATGTGATTGTCGAAAGCAGTTGTTTCATTCCGCATCTGCACTTTTCACCGGCATGCGTGCACTGATCATCGTCAGCTTGCAATATGCACTCAATACCGTCAAGTCTGCACTCTGCTTCGTCCACTATGCACAATTACATCGCCCGGCATGATAAATCGCATCGGAAAATACAGCCGGGAAGGAAAAGGCTCTACTCTGGTAGTATCACAGCTGCCGGTAAGTTCCTGGTATGATCTCTTCAAAGATGATACACTGATGCGTGCATGGAACGTTTGATCCGCAATGCTTACCGTCTCGAATTTACCGGTAAGAATATGAGGGAGGCACAGAACATCAGAAATCTCTAATCAAAACCCATCCGGTTATCAACCATTAGCGGTGTGCTCACGCACACCGTTTTAAATGAAACGCTCGCTCCGCTCGACCAAATCAGCCGCTCCCTTTAGGCGAATCTGGCACATCGCTGTGGATGAATGTATATCAGACTGCACAAAGCAGTGCGGAAACACAAGGCAGGGCACTGCTTGCATCACTGGACAGAGCAATCGGGGAATGCACCAGTGCCACGGAGGCACTGGCACAGGTTGTTCTGGCAGAGCGTGGGAATATATCGGACTTTGAGACGATCGGTGAAAGTCTTGTGGATACCAGCGGTGCACCGATCTCCAGCGTACAGCTGGCACCTGCGGGTGTGGTGGAGTACATCTACCCGGAGCAGGGAAACCAGGCGGGAAAGATTGATCTTCTGCATGATCCGGACCGCAGGGAAGAGGCATTGAAGGCAAAGAATTCGGGAGAACTCTATGCGGCTGGTCCTTTTGAGCTGAAGCAGGGCGGTTTTGGCATGGCAATCCGGCAGCCGGTGTATCTCAACAAGGATGATCTCTCCTCCTTCTGGGGCTTTTCCATTGTCATTGCGAAAATGGATGATCTGATTGCCGCTGCGAACTTTGCCAGTGCCGATGAACTTGGCTATGCCTGGCAGCTGCGTGCGGAAGTCAACGGAGAAGAGGTATACAGCGGCGGCAGTGCACTGACGGATTCCATGGTTCCTGTCAGTGAGGAAATGTACGGCAAGACATGGACTGTATATGTCCTTCCCAACATCTGGCTTCAGACCAGAATCCTGACCTGGGCGGCATCCATCATGATGGTGGTGCTGACGATGATCATTTCCATTGCCGTTCAGCAGGCTGAAAACCTGGATCGGCAGAGATACACCGATGCATTGACAGGACTCAGAAACAGGCGCGGCTTTGACATGGCAATGGAAGAGGCAGGAAAGGATGCGTCCTTGAAGAAGCTGGTCCTGATTGCCATTGATCTGAATAACTTCAAATCCTTCAATGACATTTATGGGCATGACAACGGGGATGTCCTGCTGAGGTCCTTTGCGGATGAACTGGATCAGCTTGCAGGCAAGCGTGGAAGGACAGCCAGAAACGGCGGTGATGAGTTCCAGATCCTCCTGAAGGATCCAGAGGATGGATGGGAAAAGGAATTCAATGCGTTCTTTTCCCGGAAGCATTGGTTTGTCTACTATGGCAAGCGGTATGAATTCCTGGCATCTGCAGGATATGTTGTATATCCCGAACAGTCGGACAATTTCCGTGATATCTACCGTATGGCAGATACTGCCCTGTATCATGCAAAGTCTGATCCGGACCACCGGTTCTGCAGGTATGCGGAAGGCATGAGCAAGGAACCGAGAGAACAGCTTGGCTTCAGCTTCAAGGATCTTTCCGATGGAGCACCGGGTGCAGTACTGATCTACAAGGATGATGAGACAGAGCAGATCCTTTATGCCAATGATCAGTGCATCAGTCTGTTTGGCTGTGAGAGTCTCGGGGATTTCATGACACAGACAGGCGGCAGTTTCCGGAACTTCGTTCTGGAGGAAGACAGGCAATGGGCAGAAGAGAGCATTGTGCTTCAGCAGAATGATCCTCAGTATCATCACATTGACCGCCTGGTGTACCGTGTGAAGACAAAAGACGGCAGTGTGAAATCCGTTGTTGATATCAGCAGGAAGTTCCATCATGAATACTATGGAAACATCTACATGGTATTCCTGATGGAAGAAGCACAGCTGGCACGCTTTGACAGGAAGGAAGACTGATTCCTTCCTTTTTTACACGTGCATTACATTGGGAGTGTAGACTGAGCAGTGGAAGAGGTCGAGGGAATATGCTGATGCACGTGGCCGGAGGAGTCGGCGAACATGGAAGAAACTGCTTTGCAGTGCTTGGAAAGAATGTTCATTTCCTGGTGGACTGCGGCATCATGCATGGAGAAGTGCCGAAGCTGACAAGGGATGAAATATCCATCCTGGATTTTGTGCTGCTGACACACAGCCACGGGGATCATACCGGTGCCCTTGGCTTGCTTGCACAACAGGGATACAAGGGGCCTGTCATAGCTTCGAAGAAAACGCTGGAACAGTTGGATGCACTGGACAATTCCATAGCCCTTGAGGATGTATGTCCCAATGGCCATGGCATGTTCCATGATGTGGAGATTCAGTGGGGAAGAAGCGGGCATTGTGAAGGCAGTGTGCATTATCTTGTGGAAGCAGAGGGAAAGAAGATCTGCTTCAGCGGCGACTACTGTGAAGATTCCATGATCTATGCATGTGATCCCATCCGGGGTGTGACAGCCGATCTTGCCATCCTTGACTGTGCCTATGGAAACAAACATCATGATGCAATGAAGACACAGAAGAAGCTTGTGAAGCTGGTGCAGGGCTGGTATGAAAAAGGAGAGACAGCACTGTTTCCCGTACCAAAGTATGGAAGGGGCATGGATCTGATCAGGATCATGGAAGAGGCTGGAATACCTGTGTATGCAGACAAGATCCAGAGACATGACATCAAGGAGGCAGATGCCTTCTGGTGCAGGACAGTCCCCTCATATGTGCCTGAGAAAAACAAGGCATTCTCTGATCATGGTGTATTGTTTCTTTCTGATCCGCAGATGAAGAAGGAAAAGACACAGCTCTACGCAAAGACGGTGAAACATGTGGTACTCACCGGTACGCCTGAGGAAGGCGGCATTGCATACGGCATGTGGAAGGACAAGAAGGCTGAACTGATCTTCTGGCCTGTGCATCAGGATATGAACGGATACAGGAAGCTGTGTTCCCTGAATCACTTTGCAAAGGCTGTGCCGTATCATTCCAGATCCCTGAAGATTGAAAATGACATGATTGAGTTCTGATATTGTCTGCATATCATTCCGTGCATCAGGATGACCTTGCCGCGATAAAGGAGAATTCATCGGGGTATCATAGAGACAGGCAAATCAGAATTTGATGGAATAATCTATGTTCTTAGCTCAGGCACCATGAAGTATTACACGGTGCCTTTGTTATGCCAGAAAAAAGATAATGGACTTTATATATGGCGAGCAGGTGGTAATATTAAGTTAGCAGTGACTAACAAAAAACAGCGAGACACAACTGAATCAGAAAATCATGCGGCTTCTTTATACAGGAATTGCGGGTGCAGCCCTTACGATGACCGGGGACTGTCTGCTATGAGGTGCCGATTCATTCGGAGCAGTCAATATGTTCGACGGATTTATGATCATCG
>OMUX01000350.1 GCA_900314345.1 uncultured Erysipelotrichaceae bacterium
AAATCAATACGAGTGCAAGTGAACCGAGCGTCATGAACGGAATCATGCTCATGAACGAGTTTGAGATCGCCTTCAAATAGCGATTGCTGGCAAGCTTATTCGCTGCCGGGAGCATTTTTTCTTCAATGAATGATGACTTAGCCATACTTTATCCCCTTTCTTCGTCTCAATCATTTACTGCCAAATGTTTGTAAAGCCTGATCAGATCTCGTACATTCTGCTCATAGGACATTGCATGCATCAGATGATCCTGTGCATGAATCAGAATGATAGAGAACGGAATCTCTTCGTTTCTTGCTTCCGCGTTCAGAAGATTTGTCTGTGACTGATGTGCCTGTACGAGCTGCTGATCCCCTGTTTTCATCAGCTCTTCCGCACCCGCAAAATCAAAGTTCGAAGCTGCTTCCCCGGCTTTTACAAAGCTGTCGAATGCTTCGCCAGCATGGGAAATAACCTGAAATGAAATCATCTGAACTTCTTCTTTTGTCATTAATTCCTCCGCCCCTTTTCAGAATCGTGCAGATTCCTGAAATAAATCTCTTCTTGTAAAAAGAATAATTTTTTCAACATCAAAAAGAAAATTGCATTTTGCGGCACCTCCCGCAGACGAACATTCTCCATGTTTTGTGTAATGATATATTCATGGATGAGTTAACGAATAAATTGACAGAGCGCCAATGGGCACTGTTAAAGGCAATTCAACAGTGTGGCGGCAAGGCCAGCGGAAAAACATTATCCGGTCGGCTGAATCTTTCGCTTCGAACCGTTCAGTCCGAGATGCGGATTCTGAAAACCGATGGATACATATCTTCCGATCCGGAGGGATATCGGATTTCCAGCCACGCTGCCACGCTGATAAGCACTCCCGTCAAGAACGGTGGCGATGCAGACCAAATTATTCACGCACTGTTATTTTCCGATTCTCCGGTCTCTATCTATGATCTGTGTGATGAATTTGCGCTCAGCGAATCCGCTTTGAACGTGCGCCTTACACACATTCAAAACTATGTCCGCAAAGACAGCCTGAAACTTATTCGTAAGGGTTCACTTGTATCCATCGAAGGTTCAGAATTGAACAAGCGCCGGATGATTCGAGGGTTGATTATTGACAATGTAAAAGAAAACGCAAATGGAATTGCGTGTTATCAGAGGTACTTTCCAGGGATTGATGTCGATGTTGTTCAAAACATTATTGTTTCTTCTTTACAGGATGCAGGCTTCTATATCCAGGCCCCTTATGCATCATCTCTCTATCTGAGCATTCTTATCTTTCTGTACCGGATTCTCCACAATATTCATACACCGGATCTGAATAATCCGATTGATACTGCATCGGTAGAATACATGCTTGCACAAACCATCGTGAAAAGGTTTGGGCAACACTACACTATTTCCTATACAGGAAATGACGCATCCTACCTTGCTTCGCTTTTCCAAGGGCAGATTTCACAGAGTGCAGGTCAGAGGATTTTGAAAATCGATGTAATCGAAAAACGAGTGACGGAATTATTGACCGAGGTCCTTGAGGAGCGTTTTGTTCCAGCTGATGTTTCGCCATTCATCCATAATCTTTCGCTTCATATATATGAATTGATTCATCGTTGCCAGACACATAATGTTGTATTGAGCAATTCCTATGTGAGTCTGAAAGAAAGTTCACCATTCATCTACGATGTAGCCGTTGCCTTCGCAAAAGAGCTGGAAAAGGAATACAGCATTCAAATCCCAGATGATGAAATTGCATTCTTGGCTGTCCATATCGGTCTAATCATTGCATCGCAGAACGCTGATAAATCGTCCCCTGTTTCCATCCTTCTTTTCGCTTCTAACTATCATGGCATCGCTGAAATGATCCGACAAAGAATGATAGAGAGCTATCAGGACCGTATTACTGTCGAGATTGCTGATATCCTGTCTTCATCATCCATTTTTTCAATCTATGACCTGATCATCAGCACCACGCATCTTTCTGTCATCGGCGGTAATGTCATTGAAATCTCACCGTTTTATTCCGTAATGGACAGAACGCGCGTTGATGAAGCCATTACTGCATGTTTGAAGAGAAAAGAAGCCTCTCGCTGGAAGAGAGACATCATGAATGCTTTCGCACCTGATCTCTTCTTTATTCGTGATGATATTGATACATCCACAGAAGCAATCCGGTTTCTATGTGACAGAATGATTCGCTTCGGTGCGGTGGATGAAAACTATACAGAATCAGTACTAGAACGTGAATCCCTATCACCAACCTGCTTTTTCAATGAGTTTGCAATTCCGCATGCGTTAGAAATGAACGCAAAGAAGACGATGTTTGCAATCCTTATCAATAAAAACGGAATTCAATGGAGCAGCTCCAAAGTACAGCTCTGCATGATGATTGCAATCACAAAGGAAGACAGCAAGGTCTTCTCCGATACCTACAATGGAGCTGTCCATGTTCTGACCGATTTCTCGAAATTTACAAAGCTCATTAACAGCAAGACATTCGCCGAGTTTATTCTGAATTTCATGCAGGATTGATTCTATTTGACGCTATAACTTGTTCACTTCTCTTTCTGCTTTCATTTAGTACTGCCGATTCTTTTCAATAGAGGCCGATAGATCAAGCTTATTTCTCCCACCTACCGGCGCAGTAATCCAAATACACAGATTATGTCGAGTTGATCCCTGCAAGAAAAAGGCCTCGATCATAATGTAGATCAAGGCCAATGTACTATACATGCAAGCAATGCGTATCAATCACTCTTTTGGACGATATACACGTACGTTATCGAGGAAGAAACTTGCGGTTTCAGCTGTTTCTCCGGGCTTCAAATCCTTGTATACATCCTCAAAAATCCACACACGACTATCAGTCAGATCACAGAGATAGAGCAGATAGGCTTCAAGGAACTTGGGCTGCACGCATGCGCCAAACTCTGGCTTACCATGATGACTCAGCAGCATATGCTGCAACAGCATCTTCTTTTCCGGGTCAATCGAAAGCTGATCACACACTCTGCCGATGTACTCGGCGCCAATGAACAAATGTCCTTCGAGATTACCCTCATTGGTGTAACCACTGACCAGGCCGAACTTGCTGCGCTGAAATTCCCGAATCTTGCCAATGTCATGTAAAATCACGCCGCAATACAGCA
>OMUX01000353.1 GCA_900314345.1 uncultured Erysipelotrichaceae bacterium
TTGAACCCATTTGCCACATAGAAGGCAAGCCTTCTCCTTCGCTGCTCGCTATTGGATGCCTTGTCGTCTTCAGGTTCCACGTTCAGCATCAGGCATTTCCCTGCATAGTACTTCTTTGCATAACTGAGGATCCGGCTTCCGTAGCCATGACTGCGGATCTTTGCGTTCACTGCAAGATAGAGAATGAATACTGCATCCCCTGTGGTGAATGTCTGCATGATCCCGGCAAAGACATCCTTGTCATAGAATGCAAGGAAGTCATTGCTGTCAAACCATGCCCAGAACCTTAGCAGCCGGAACGGATACCGTTCATTCTCCGGGAAGGCTTCCTGCATCATTGCCTTGATTTTTTCATATTCCGGAAGCTTTCCGGTCACAGGTACTGCTCTTAATTCCTCTGCAGCAGTACGTTCAGCCATTTCTCGTTTCCTCTTCCGGGTCTGACATCGCCTGTCTGCCATTGCTTCAAGACAGTGAAACCAGGTGTTTCCTTCAGAATTGCATCAAGCTTCTTCTCATTGCAGTCAATGAAGTACCTGCCGTTCCGCATGCCTTCATCACTCCCGTACTTGAAGGAAGTATAGAGAATGCCATGCGGTACCAGGGCATCATGGATTCTCTTCAGCACTTCAATGAGTTCTTCATGACTGCAGTGCAGGATGGAGGCACAGGCCCAGATGCCCTGGTACTTCTTGATTTCATTCAGTTCCGTAAACAGCATCTGCTGTACCTCAAGTCCTGTATATTCCCTGGCGGACTTCACCAGTTCTGCTGAACCATCACACGCATTCACTGCATAGCCAAGGGTATGGAAAAACAAGGCATCCCTTCCCGAACCGCATCCGAAGTCCAGCAGATGAATGTCCTTCTTCTCAGCATCCGGGAATGCATGCAGTACTGCACCAAGGAATGCAGTCTGTGTTTCATGCATGTCCGCATGCAGGGTATTGCTGCAGAAGTACTCTGCATGGGTGTTGTAATAGTCCAGTGTGTCTTTGTTCATGTGGATTTTCCTGCCTGTTAACAATACGATACCACATGGCTTGTCCAGACAAAAACCAAGGCTCTTCACCTTGGTCTGAAGTCTTATCGAAATGCCTTCATCAAGGCATCAATGAGAGTCTGATCCACGGTGCATGTCTTCCTGTCAAACATGCCGAAGATCTCATCTCCGCTTGTCATGTATCCATTGTCCCAGACACAGACCGGAATGCCACGGTCCTTCGCTCCCTGGACATAGTCTTCATAGAAGCGGACACGGTCTTCCGTGTTGTTGTTCCGGTTGACCGCACCGAATTCATCAATGACAGCACCGATGCCTTTGGATGTGAAGTGTTCATACAACGTATCAAACACATCGGTCATTTCCTTCGGGTTGCTGTCAGGAAGACCATAATGTGAGGTACCGTTTGGTTCCAGGGCAAAATGATAAGGACGATATGCATGGCATTCCAGAAGCACCCGGTTCTCAGGGTCCTTTGGAATCACATACAGATCCGAGGCAAGTCCTTCCGGAGAACCGGCATAACCCGGTACCAGAAGCCATCTTGTTGTATTGTTTCCGCTGTCAGAGCGCACGGTATCCACGAAGGTCTGGTTCAGTGCATTGATGCACTGAACGGCTTCATCGCTTTCCTTGTTTCCGGGAACCACGACCCACTCAATGCCTGTGCCTATCAGTCTTGGTTCATTGAGTCCTTCAAAGATCAGGTGTTCATCATAGTCACGGAATGTTTCACATACCTGTGTCCAGATGTTCTTCACATAGGCTGTGCTTTGTTCCAGGTGTGCCTGGTCCGGATAGACTGCATTGAATTCCGGATTGTTGTCATGATGGATGTTCAGGATGACATACATTCCCTCATCCATCCCGTAGTCCACGATCTCCTTCACCCGGTTCATGAAGACAGGTGAGACTGTTCCGTCATCCTGAACATGGTTATGCCAGCTGACCGGTACACGCAGTGTCTCAAAGCCTGCCTGATGCACGGCATGGATCAGTTCCGGTGTTGTCCGCACCGGCTGCCAGGATATCTCTGTATCCAGTTCATTCTCCGGCATGCTTGTCACCCAGGCATCCAGTGTATTGCCAAGATCCCAGCCGATCTTCAGGCTTCGTGTAAAGGCAAGGCTTTCTGACTGCGGAAGCGGGTACTGTTCATTGACTGTCATAGGTTCTTCATTCTCTTCCTGTTTCACTTCTTCACCTGGTGTGGTTTCAGCTGTTTCAACAGCTTCTGCCGTCTCTGAAGGCACCGGTGTGCTTTCTGCAATAGATGCTGCAGAAGCACAGCCCCACAGCATGCATGCACATAACGCAAAACAGATCCTTTTCAGCTTCATTTCCGTACCAGATGCACGGCAAAGCCGTTGACCTCAAGGTCAAAGTAGATCAGCTTCAGTCCTGCATCATCCTTCACTTCCGTTTCCCTGCGGAAGTGATATCCAAGCATCTCATAGTACAGCATGGCATGGTATACATCATTCACACCGATGCCGATATGCCCCTTCACGCCCTTGGAACGTTCTGCATACATCACTTCCACAAGCGGAGAGCCGAACCAGCTGATGCCGGTATTCACCACACCGTCACGGAACAGGTCTGCTGCAGCCTGTGCTGAGGCAGGTCCGTTTCCTTCCTCTTCATTCATGCCTACATGTTTCAGACAGATGTCATAGACATGCCGGTAGAAGGCACGCACAGCCATGGCATCAATGCTTTCTTCAAAGATGCCGTCGCTGACGATCACAGCATCCGGATCCTTTTTCAGAATCTTCTCTGCTTCCTGCAGGCTGCAGCTGCTGTATGAACTGACAGGAAACTCCTGTCCTTCCATTTCAAACGTACCATTATCCTTCAGGATCCCATACCGGATGCCGGCAAGATCCATCTCCACATCCGGTTTCTTCAGTACCAGAGGAAAACCACCCTTTGTGATGCATTCCTTCAATGCATCCTCCTTCAGGACACAATCCTTTGTAATCACCGGAATCACCTTTGCGGCTTTAAGCATTTCTTCATTGATCATGATCTTCACCTCTCACTTGTCCCTGAAGATCTCATCCAGGATCTCCAGATCATCAATCCAGCCAAGGTCATCCTTGCGCTTCACGGCATCCTTGTGTTTCACACCCCATCTGTCCCTGTAGGTCACAATGGTTTCATCCGAAAGAAACGGTGTATCCACATGTACATCGTGATATCCCTTCTTCCGGTACTGTTTCTTCAGTTCATCCTCATCACTGTGAAAGAACATGATGCCGCCCTCTCAGAATACCTTATCACCATTCTTCACCGGTGCGGAAGGTCTTAGAAGAACAACACCCTGTTCACTCTCCGTGCCAAGGATCCTGACCTCCGACTTCACATCACCGATGTGCATGGGAGAAAGATTCACACAGAAGATGCACTGCATGCCGACCAGTTCCTCCGGTGTATACAGCTGCGTGATCTGGGCACTGGAGTGCTTCACCCCGATCTCTTCTCCGCAGTCCACTGTCAGATCATAGGCAGGATGTCTTGCCCGCTTGTTCACCTTTGCGGCAATGATCGTTCCTGCCCTCAGATCCACCTTGTCAAAGTCCTCTGTTGTGATCATAGCTTTCAGTCCTCGCTTTCCTCTGCCTTCCTGGCAGCTCTCTCTTCCCGGTATTCCTGTACCTTGTCCTTGTATTCCCTGACCTTGTCACCCCACATGTCCTTGGCCGTATTCACGGCACTGACAGGCAGTGCAAGTGCGGCAATCAGTGCATCCGGATTGCCTGTCACAAACACCTTGATCATTTCACCCAGTGTCTTTGTGCCCTGCTGAGTGACTTCCTCCATGGTCTCTGCACCGTTGATGCGCATGCTGTCGAAGAACTCATTGACAAAGGCTTCTCTTCTGTCCACGGAGACAGAGTTGATCCAGGCACGGAACATCTCATTGGTAAAGGAACATGCAGGATCCAGCACAGCCGCATTGGAAAGATGCGGTCCGTCAATGCTCCAGCTGATCAGGTCATGCTGGAGAATACCCTTGTTGGTACTGAAGACATACCTGGTATCGGGAATGTTCTCAAAGAACAGCTGACCGATGACATCATAGGCAGGAAGGATCCTGGTGATCATCGGATACACTGCCCTGATCCTTCCCATGTCAAAGACCTCGGGGGCAAAGCCAGGACCGTCAAGATCATAGATCCGCAATATATTCCTTCTCTGTGCTTCCGTCATCCTGGCTGCCGCAAACACCGCCAGGTTTCCGCCCTTGGAATGACCGCCGATGTAATACTTCCTTCCCGGTTCCATCACAGTATTCACATAGCGCAGCGCCGCCTCCTGGGCAGGGGTGCGCTTGAAGCTGATCATGAAGTCCTCCTTCCAGCCGATGATGGACTTGTCCGTTCCCCGGAAGGCAATGAAGGAAGTCTTGTCATCCAGGTCAAACACCATGGCGGAAAACTGTGTGATATCCGGTTCCAGGATATCCACATAATGAGAAATCCTGAGATTCCCGAATCTTGCCGAATATGCCGCCTTTTCCACGAAGTCCTGTTCCCCGCCTGCTGCAGTCTCAAGACTGTATGCATTCTGTGCAACGATGTCCTGGTATGCTTCAAACAATGTGGTGGAATCTTCCTCCTTCACGATCTTTGAAAGATCCAGATAGGAAAGCTCACACAGGATCAGGCTGTCAATGTCATTGAACTTCCGTTCCGACAATGTGATCCCGCCCCACCAGCGCAGATAGTCGTGCAGTGTCTCTTTTCTTTCTCCCGCCATATCACTTCTCCTTCAGGCATCCCTGCCTGATGTTCTCTTCCTTCATTGCATGCCGGATTTCATTCAGCACATGCTTCTTGTCCCTGCTCCATAACGGTGCTTCAAGGATCAAAGGATTGCCATCCCCTGTAAGTCTGTGAATGACAATGTGTTCATCCAGCCTTGCAATACACCCGCATAATACACGAATGTATTCCTCTTCACGCAGAACATGCAGCTTTCCTGCATGGTACATATCAGAAAGCCTTGTATTCCTGAGCACGTGCAGCAGCTGCAGCTTGATGCCGTCAATACGGCAGTCATTGCAGTACTGTATGGTTTCATACATCATGGTTTCATCTTCTCCCGGAAGTCCCAGGATCACATGCGCGATGACCGGGATGCCAAGGGAATGAAGATGGTTCACTGCTTCTTCAAACACGTTGTCTTCATACCCGCGGTTGATGAGCCTTGCCGTTTCCTCATGCATGGTCTGAAGACCAAGCTCCACCCAGAGGAATTTCCCCGGAAATGACTGTTTCATCTCAGCAAGCAATGATAATACTTCCTTGCCAAGGCAGTCCGGTCTTGTGGCAATGGAAATCCCCGCAAAGGCAGGATCACTGAGTGCCGCTGTATAAAGCATTCTTAGCCGTTCCAGAGGTGCATAGGTATTGGTGTAGGCCTGGAAGTAGGCAATATAGTCTCCTGGCTTTCCCTTATCCTTCAGGTACGGAATGCTTTCTGTATCGATCGACTGACCATCGTACTTCAATGCAAAGTCGCCGCTTCCTCCTTCATCACAGAAGATGCAGCCGCCATAGGACAACGTACCGTCCCTGTTGGGGCATGTCATGCCCGCATCCAGTGCAATGCGGTACAGCTTCCTGCCAAAGGTATTCCTGCAGTAATCAGGAAAGGAATAATACCGTTCCATCAGAGTCTCTCCAGATACTGCACGGGAACAGCCTCCGTCAGCCACACATTGTTTGCGGAAAGGAAGAACACATACCCGTCTTCCTGCATCTTCTCAGCATCCACCCGGAATACCACAGGTTTTCCATGCCTGCTTCCCACTTTCAAGGCAGTCTCCCTGTCCCAGGAAAGATGTACATAGAGACGTCCCATGTGCTTTAATCCTTCCTGTTCAATGGCAGAAACAGACTTCTCCCCTGTTCCATGGAACAGATACCTTGGCGGTACGCTCTGTATCAGTTCCACATCCACCGGAATGGAATGTCCCTGGCTTGCCCGGATCCTTGTCCTGTCTTCCGAAAAGGCGTAGCGCTGCTTCTCATCCCTTACCACAATCCGTTCCAGATCCTCTTTTGTAAAACCAGGATACCGTCTGTTCACAGCCGTGATCAGTGCATTGCAATCCGTCCAGCCATGCTCATCCACTGTGATGCCAATCTC
>OMUX01000358.1 GCA_900314345.1 uncultured Erysipelotrichaceae bacterium
GCCGCAGTGGCTGGTGGATCGTTTATGCCTAATTCACCATTTCGCATACATGGCCTTCCTTTTTCACAAGATCGCGGTTTGACTTGTAATAAACAGTCCGGCCTGCCTTGCTTTTCTCCAGATATCCGGTTTCCGCAAGGTGGTCGAGAACCTTCTGCCGGAAATACGTAGAATCTGCAATTCCAAGATACGCCGCAATATCCGCAGACTTTCTGGCCAGCGGATAGCAGTAGGCAAGTACCTTGGCATCATGTTTCGTACCGTCAGGCACAGGCACAAACGATACAGTTTCCGAAAGGTCCGTGCTCAGTCCCGGTTCGTAAGTCAGATCCGGAAGCACCAGCATGAAATGATCAGAGGATGAATATACATACGGTTTATGGCTTTCATCTGCTTGTTTATAGTCTTCGATGATCTTGTCAAACCCTGTTCCTGCAGCTTCCATGACATTGCAGCGGACAAGCACGGCGCAGATCAGTTCATTTCTCCGTTTTGAAATAATCGAAGAAAGATCGCTTGTCCTGCCCAGGGGTGCACCTTCATAGAAACTGCCCGGTGATGATATTTCCAAACGATCGCGGAACATATCAATCTGGATCTGTGTACCATCCAGAAAATAATCCCGGTGTGCCACTGCATTGACAATCCCCTCAAACAAAGCGCGGTCAGGATAAGCATCCACATCAACATGGCGATCATTCAGCTTAATGATTCCATGGTTCATGCGCACCTTCACATAATCATTCATGTACTGAATGGAATCTGTGATATTTCCCGTGAAATGATTGACGCTCACAATCCGCTGGCTGCCCTTTGTGAAGCCCGAAAACAAAGAGCACTGAACAGCAGTCTTGCCTCCATCATAGTCATCCCGGAACAGAACAGCTCCGTTTCTGAGCATCCCGTCCTGATTTACAAAACCGATCTCGCGCAGGAATTTGTCAGAGAGATCCTTTCCCTCATGCGCTTTGCAGAAAGCTAACAGCTTCTGGAAATCCTTGCGCGCATATTTTTCCTTTGAAACAATCTGTTCATACGGCAGATCAGAACTTTCCAGCACCATTCTGCGGATTTCTTCATACGTCGCTGCGTTTGTAAAACCGTTTCTCCGCATATAGATTGCAGGAACACCGTCAAGCTTCAGGACAACCGGTTTGATTTCTGATGCGTCTACAACAGTCTGCAGAATATACCGTTCCTTTCCATGGATTTCGTATTTCAGGAAATGAATGGAATAAGAAGGTCTTGGATAAAGATGCTCATTGATCTGATTATTCAGATAATTGCGTTCATTGTCCGCTTCCATCCGGTCGAATCCGATCAGTTTGTTTGTCTTGTCCTCAACACCAATAAAGAAATTCCCACCGTCTGCATTGGAGAAACCCGCAATGGTCTTCAGCCATCCGACAACATCATTCCGGTTCAGCCTGACCGTGCATTCTTGCTTGATGTCTTCAAATTCAGATGCATCGATGATTTTTTCCAGGTACATGATTGATCCTCCGTTCCGAAGTTACTTCAATTTCACTTCAATACGACTTCAATAAGAACTTCAATAAAAAACTCCGGCACAGACTCCTGAAAACATTCTGTTCCAAAAGCCTGTGTCCTGCTCATCCCATCATCTTTCCGGCCATTCGTATATGTCGTTGCCGCTGGGATATTCACCTTCCGAAAGATATTCTCTCGGGGAAGCCTTTTCCTCGATATGTTTTCTTTCCCTTTCTCCTGCAGAAGGATCCTTGCAGTAGTTGTTCAGGATTCTGTCAAAGCATTTTGTGCAAAGCCGGCCAGACGCAAGCTTATACTTTTTCTCGATATCCCATGAATCACCAGCTTCCCGCGAGATATACCACAATGAATAAAGCTTCTCTCCCTTTTCAATGAATTTCAGACAGTTGCCGCAGCGGCAGTTCTCAAAATATGCATGTGCTTCTCCTTCATTTCCATCACACCAGTTGACAGCACACCCTGTGATATACAGCAGACGCCGTGCAGCACTCTTTGTGACGCGTCCTTTGTCATACTGCTCCAGAATTTCCTTCGATACTTCATTCATGCCTAAACCAATATCATGACAGCTCATTATTCTTCTCCTTTCGTGCTCTGGCACTTGAACAATTCCATGCAATACTGATAGAAATCGTCATTGATGACATACGCTCTGGCGAATGCGTCAAGATCATAGAGATACAGATCACCCGCGAACGCGGAATAATACCTGCGGAAGGCATCCGGATTCTT
>OMUX01000089.1 GCA_900314345.1 uncultured Erysipelotrichaceae bacterium
CGGTGCTGTATACGGTGCCGGCTTCCACCAGAGAATGCAGAAGATCTTCCTGCCGCTTGTTTCCGGAAACTATGCCATCGGCGCCCTGCTGGTCTTTGTCAAGACACTGTCGGAATACGGAACCCCGTATACCCTTGGAAAAAGGATCAACTTTGAGGTCTTCACCACCCAGATTCACCGCTATGCAACAGTGGCTCCGGTTGCCTTTGACAAGGCAGCAGCCCTGGCATCAGTTCTTGCCGGTATCTGTATTCTGATGTGGTTTCTGCAGAATGTCATCACTGCAAGACATACATACAATCTTGTCGGCACAAGAGGCAGCCGCAGGATGGAGACAAAGCTTTCAAGAGGCGGAACAATTGCCGCATGGATCTTCGTCATTGCCGTGATCGTCATTGCCATCGGCATCCCCTACTTCTCCATCATTGCAACATCCTTCATCAAGCTCAGAGGCTATGGTCTTCAGGCGGGAAACTTCACGTTTCAGAACTACATTGATCTCTTCTCGGAAAGTGCCAAGGGACTCCATGCCATCGGCAACAGCCTGTTCCTTGCGTTTTCCTCCGCTACCATCTGCTCCGTTCTTGGAACAATGATCGTCCTGTGTGTCCGCTCCCTTCACAGCAAGTCAGGAAAGGTTCTTGAAGCAGCGGGACTGATGCCGCAGATGCTGCCGGCAATCGTCATGGTCATCGGCATCATGCTGTTCTGGAATGCCATCTACAAGGCAATCCCTCTCTACAACACCATGGGCATCATGGTACTGGCGTATACGATCCTGTATCTGCCCTATACCATTCAGTACGTCACTTCCTCCATCAGTCAGATCGGAACCAGTCTGGAATCTGCAGGCAGAGTGTTCGGTGGTTCACCATAGTATGTATTCCGTAGAATCACATTTCCCCTGATCCGCAAGGGTATCCTGACCGGATGGTCCATGATCTTCATCATCTCCATACGTGAACTTGTCACTGCATCATTGATTGCACCACCAAACGTCCTTGTCATCTCCACCTTCATCATGCGTGAGTTTGAACAGGGATCTGTGTCCATCGGCATGTGCATGGCAGTCCTTACGGTTCTGTTCACCGTTACGGCACTTCTGATCATGAACCGCATCACCGGGGAAAGTGCTGTAGATTCACAATAATCAGGTTTCATTCATGGCAGAGCTGTCAATATGACAGCTCTGTTTTGTCATGTCCAGAAGAAAACGCTCCGCAGAGCGCTTACTTTGTCTAATCCAGATATGCTGGAGACTGTATATCTTTCACTGATGAGCATTGGAGTTTATCGTCATTTTCCTCAATAGCATTACCATCATTCTGATACTGAGCCAGGAGTTCTTTCAGTATTGCCATTCTTTCATCCAGATGCAGCACAATGTCAGAAATTGGCCTCTCGTCATCCATATGTCAAGCTTGTCCCTTCAGGTTTGCCGTAGACGATACATCACTCACTGATAAGCATTGTGACTTGTTGTCATCCTCATCAACACCATTCCCGTTGTCTTGGTACTGGGTAAGGAGCTCTTTCAACAAAGCTTCCATTTCGTCAATATGCGCCATGATATCCGAAATCGGTCTTTCATCATCCATTTTTATCTGCTCCTTTCAATTGCATTGTATGTATTCTTAAGAAAAGATGCAATTGCATCAGGTTCTGATTTCCATCTCATATGACCAGCCTGTTTGTACAGGTTCAATGCTTCCGCGTCATTCCATGTCTCTTTCTTGAGCAAGCAGAAAACTCTTCCTCTGTTTGTTACAACCATCATTATCTTAATGGAAGGATACTGTACGAATATGCCCAGATCATCATAAGAGAAGTATGAAAGACCTGGATGGTTATGCGATATCACCAGTGATCTCATGGGTGAAGTTCTCAGCAGATGATACATATCTGAGTCTCCTTCAATATTCACACTATGCTGATCTCCGAACACAGGTCCTGTAACAATACCCTTGCCGTCCAATATCATCGCCACTTCGTTGCTGTAGTTGCAATCCATTGAGGAACGCAGAATACTTTTGTTCATCTCCGGGATCTTCTCAGCCTCCTCGAGGGTGAATGCGGA
>OMUX01000359.1 GCA_900314345.1 uncultured Erysipelotrichaceae bacterium
GGCGGTGTGATTGTACGTACATAATTGAGAATGCTGGATATCACTGATTTCTGAAGATTTCCGCTTCTATATCATCCTCTGTGAAGGATCTGTAACCGGTTCCAAATCTCTTTCTTTGCGGTATAATGGAACGGCATTCCATTAAGGAGAAGAAAGAGATAATGAGATTCGTAGATACCATTGAAAAGAAGGCAGACGGAGGTGTTCTGTCCAAGCAGGAAATCGATGACATGATTTCCGGATATGTGTCCGGTGAGATTCCGGACTACCAGATGTCCAGCATGATGATGGCCATCCTGCAGAGAGGAATGAATGATGTTGAGGCAACAGAACTGACCCGTGCCATGATGCACAGCGGTGATGTTGTTGACCTGAGCGACCTGCCGGGCGTGAAGGTAGACAAGCACAGCACCGGCGGTGTCGGTGATACAACCACACTGGTTGTCGCACCATTGGTTGCGGCTTGCGGCGGCACGGTTGCCAAGATGAGCGGCAGAGGCCTTGGTCATACAGGCGGCACTCTGGACAAGCTGGAAAGCATCCCTGGCACAAACATCGAGCAGTCCATGGAAAACTTCAAGCGCATTGTCAGGGAGAACGGTGTCTGTGTCATCGGCCAGACAGGAAACCTCGTACCGGCAGACAAGAAGATGTATGCCCTGCGTGATGTCACGGCTACTGTCCGCTCCATTCCGTTAATTGCAAGCTCCATCATGTCCAAGAAGCTCGCCAGCGGCGCAGACTGCATCGTCCTGGATGTCAAGACGGGAAGCGGCGCCTTCATGCGTACGAAGGAAGAAGCATTTGAACTGGCACAGCTCATGACCAACATCGGCAAGCTTGCCGGAAGAAAGGTCAGAGCCGTTGTTACGGATATGAACCAGCCTCTTGGCATGGCAGTGGGCAATGCCCTGGAAGTCAGGGAAGCCGTACAGGTACTCTCCGGTGAAGTTCCGGAAACAGACCCGCTGTATGAAGTATGCATGATCCTTGGCTCACAGCTGCTGCAGATGGCAGAGCTTGCAGGTGATGATGCACAGGCAAGGAAGATGCTGAGAGAAAAGATCGATGACAGAAGCGGTCTCAGGAAGCTGCAGAACATGTTCCGTCTGATGGGCGGCGATGAGAGCTATGTCTGTGTGGAACGCATGGATGAACTGGTACAGGTGAAGAAGCATGTGGCAGTTGAAGCACTGTCTGACGGCTATGTCTCCAGCATGAATGCCGAGGAGATCGGTACTGCAGCACAGATGCTTGGTGCAGGCCGCGCCAAGAAGGAAGACCCGGTTGATCCGGCAGTCGGTCTTGTCATGAAGGTCAGATGCGGGTATCAGGTGAAGAAGGGCGATATGCTCTGTGATCTGTATGTCAATGATGACAGCCACCTGGAGGAAGTCGTGAACCTGCTCCATCAGGCAATCCATGTCACACCGGAACTGGGTGAGACAGAACCGATGGTCTACGGCATTGTTACTGCCAACAACTGAATCTTTTAAGGAAGGCACGCACAGACGTGCTTTTCTAGTGGCGTTTGCTATATTTTGGATATTCATGTAATGCGGTAAATACGAGAATTATTGTTATACTGTGATCAGAAAAGGAGCACTGTTCATGGAACTGTTTCATGGAAGCAATGTGGTTGTAAGGCGGCCGGTATTACTGGAAAATCAGAGAAATCTTGATTTTGGAAAAGGATTTTATACGACCACAGACTATGAACAAGCGAGAAAATGGGCTGAAAGGTCCGCCAGAATTCGTAAAACAGGTCATGCAAGCGTGTCTGTATTTGAATTACAGGACGACTGTCTTGCTTCATTGAATATTTTGAAATTTGACCATGCTGACGAAAAATGGCTTGACTACATAACTGTTAACAGGAAAGGCATCAATGCTGATAAGTATGACAATTGGGATATTGTGTGGGGACCGGTTGTTAACGACCAGACAATTCAGACAATTGTTTTGTATTTTGACGGCTTTCTCGATGAACAGGAAACCATAAAACGTCTTTTGCCTCAGAAGCTGAAGGACCAGGTTGCGTTCAAGACCAATAAGGCACTTGAGGGCCTGAAATTTGTCCGCGAGGTGATCCTATGAAGAAGACTCTTTATTTCATCATGGACTATTTTGACCGGAATGTGATTAAGGAAATCATGAACAAATACGGTATGCCGCAGGAAGAAGCTGCCAGAGGATTTCTGACTTCTGAAACCCATGCCATGCTGGAGGATGCGGATCTTGGACTGTATTTCTTCTCTCCGGCAGGAATATTTGACATGTGGGAAGCGGAGAAGGTGACAGGGGATCCGCGTAATTCCATCTATGTCAGAGGTGAATGACATGAGCGATGAAATGGAATTCTTCATCTATCTTCTTGAGTATTATGCGTTTCAAAAAGACAGGAGCACGAAAGAAGTATTGGATGAATGGGACCGAAAAGGAATCACAAGGGAAATATACGAGGGCTACTGGAATTACCATACGGAACGGATTGAGAATGCCATTACGGACATTGACAGTCTGATAAGAACCGGGAAGCATGAATGGTGATTCATACTGTTATTAACGTACTGAAGGGAAATGAATATGCTGAAGATCATTGGTTCAATCATGATCCTGGTACAGTTTCTGATGGATGCCTGGGCAATGAAGACATCCTCTTCACTGAGCACACCGGTCGAAGTACTGATTTGGTATCTGTGCGGTCTGATCGGACTGGTACTGTTATTGCTGGACAGTTCTGTGAAGGGACACCAGGTAAAGAAACTGAGAAAACGGGAGGAAGAAGCGGATGAAGATTAAGAAGCTTTTCCTTGTGGAAGGCGCCAGGGAGGCAGAAGGCATCACAGTCATCATTGATGTCTTCCGTGCCTTTACCATGGAGGCATATCTCTATGCACAGAATGCAGAAGATATCTATGCCGTTTCATCAAAGGAAACAGCATATGCACTGAAGGAGGAACATCCGGATGTGCTGCTCTGCGGGGAACGGGGAGGAAAGATCCTTCCGGGCTTTGACTTCGGTAATTCTCCCTCTGTGATCAAGGACAGGGATTTTAAAGGAAAGACGATCCTTCATACCACAACCAACGGAACCCAGGGCATTGCCAATGCAGGGCATGCCGATGCGATCCTGACAGGATCCTTTGTCAATGCAAAGGCAACGGCAGAATGGATTGAGAGACAGAATCCTTCCGTGGTTTCCCTGGTATGCATGGGCTGGGAGACGCACCGTACGGAAGAGGATGAACTCTGTGCAGACTATCTTTCTGCCTTGTTAAGACATGAAGAGATGCCGGATCTGGAGGAAAGGCTTCTGAACCTGAAATACCAGGAAGGAAAGAAGTTCTTTGATCCTGCCCAGCAGGAGGTATTTCCGGAAGAGGATTTCTGGATGTGTGTGAAACATGACATCTTTGACTTTGCCATTGCCGTGAAGAAGGAAGGAGAGGTATACCACTGTGTCAGAGCGTAGGAAATACTTCTTCTTTGACATTGACGGTACTTTGACGGATGATGCCACGCACCTGATTGTGCCAAGTGCTGAATGGACATTGCATGAGCTGGAAAGGAACGGACATTTTGTCTCCATTGCAAGCGGACGGGCACACTATAAGACGGTATCATTTTCGGATCCGATCGGCATTCATAATCTTGTATGTGTAGGCGGAGGCTGTCTTGTCATCAATGACAAGATCATTGAAAACAAACCGCTGCCTTACGACAAGGCTGTGCATCTTCTCGAACAGGCAGATGAAGCAGGGCTTGGATGGCTGCTGATGCTTACGGACAGCGACGATGTGTACATGAACAATTACCGCTTCCTGGAACAGACAGGCTTCCGGAAGGAACTGACGACATACCACTATGATCCTGGCTTTGACTATCACAGGGTGAATGAGATCCTGAAGATCTACCTTGCCTATACAAAGGCAGAAGAAGCACAGCATCCCTTTATCGATGAACTTGGAAGACTGCGCATGACAAAGGGGTACTGTGTGTATCAGTATGATGCCAAGAAGGACGGCATCATCCGGATGATGCAGCACCTGGATGCACCGGTGAACTGACCCCCACTTACGCATATGCTTAGAAGTGGGGGCTTCCTGCTTCGCCGAGAACTGCGGCTGTGGAAGCCCGTCTTACATCCTCTCCACAGGCTTATAGGTTCCCGCA
>OMUX01000361.1 GCA_900314345.1 uncultured Erysipelotrichaceae bacterium
GGGAATTGTAGGTCAGGGGATACAGCCAGGCATACTCGGAAGACATGACATTGACATTGTAGAGATATGAGGAGGTATGGGTTTCCAGCTCCCGTTCCACGATGGTGAGGCTGCTGCCCCAGGCTTCCTCAGGGATGGGAACGCGGAAGATCTGATGTCCGGTGATCCTGCCGACAATCTGCGATTCATCCGGCCCCTGTTCGAGCACCTCATCGCCATACTTCACCGTCACCACGGAGTTGTCATTGAAAAAGCAGAGCACGCCATTCTCAATCTTCTCTTCCGCCGTACGATTCACCGTGAACTCCAGGACATCACCCGCTTCCGACTGACCGTAATGATTGCCGGGATAGTAATGCTCAGCACCGTCTGAATGAATCATCTTCGTGGAGATATTGGCATCAAGGGGCATATACTCCAGATGATGGATTCCCATGGTATTGCTGAGAAGGAAGATAATCACGAAAACGGAGATGATCAGTCTGATCACCTGCCAGCCTTTCCTGATCTGCAGCTTTTTCATATCCTTGAATTTCATGACAAGAATACGGTATCACAATTCACACAGTGCTTTCTGTGAAAAATGCAGATGAAATATGTCCGACTGTACAGTCTCCTCCGGAAGAGCACTTCGTTTTTCTACAAAAAGCTCCTGTTTTCGTGTATGATTAACAGGCAGATGCATCTGTAGTTCAATGGCAGAACGCCAGCTTCCCAAGCTGGACACGCGGGTCCGATTCCCGTCAGGTGCTCCACATTTGCAGGGCATAATGCCCTGTTTTTATTTTCAAGGTAGAATATTCTTATGCATGAATACAGGATCACTGAAGAAGAGGCAGAGAAGCTTGTCTCCTGGTACAAGGGAAACAAAAGGGACCTCCCCTGGCGGAATACCGGAAATCCCTACCATATCTGGCTCAGCGAGATCATGCTGCAGCAGACAAGGGTGGAAGCCGTCAGGGAACGCTTTGTTCAGTTTCTCAGGGAATTACCTGACATTCCTTCTCTTGCGTCAGTCAGTGATGAACGGCTCATGAAGCTCTGGGAAGGCATGGGATACTATTCACGGGCAAGGAACCTGAAGAAGTGTGCACAGGTGCTTGTCAGGGAATATGACGGAAGACTTCCCGAAGATCCTTCGCTTCTTGTAAAGCTTCCCGGCATCGGCAGCTATACCGCAGGTGCCATTGCCGCACAGGCCTATGGAAAACCTGTGCCGGCAGTAGATGGCAATGTGCTGCGGGCTCTTGCAAGACTTTTCAACTGTGATCGTGACATCCGCAAGGATGAAACAAAAAAGGAAGCACAGGCAGTCATTGAAGACTTCTACGCAGAGGAAGGAAAGACATTGGCAGAGGATCCTTCCTTTGTATCAGCGTTTACGCAGGGACTGATGGAACTTGGTGCCATTGTCTGTGTACCCAATGGCGCCCCGCATTGTGATGCATGTCCATGGTGTGCATTCTGCAAAGCACATCTGGAGAATACAACGGATATGATTCCTTACCGTTCCCCTTTGAAGGAAAGAAAGCTTGTTCAGAGAACCATCTTCATCATCCGCGATGGCAGCAGGTTCTTCCTGCAGAAGCGCCCGGACAAGGGACTGCTTGCCGGATTATATGAATTTCCTGGTGTGGATGAATGGCTGGATGAAAAACAGGCTGTTGCCTTTGCAGAGAAACAGGGATGGCATGTGCTGCATGTCCACAGACTGCCGGATGCCAGACATGTGTTCACCCATCTGGAATGGCAGATGAAGGCCTATGAACTGCAGGTGGACGGCATCCTTGCGGATGAAAGGAATGATGTCCTTCTGTTAACGAAAAAGGAACTGCAGTCCTTTGCAGTCCCTTCCGCATTCAAAGCCTATAAACAGTACTATGAACTCAATGCCTGATCACCCGGCATTGAGTTTTTCGAAGTAATCCGCATGTTCCGGATTCAGTTCGTTGTCAATGCCCATGCCGGCAATCTTCCATGTTCCGTTCACATTCAGGAATGTCATCTGATATCCACCGTACCATGTGCGTTCCACTTCGCCGTTTGTGGCATAGTAGTCGAATGTCACATAGCCGACCATTGTGTCATCGCTCTGCTGGATGATGTTGGTGGCAGACTGGTTGGAGAACTTTGAAGAGGTCGGAGTTGTGAACCACTGGTTCTGCATCCCGCCGATCCTGTCATACCAGTCGGAACCCGGCACGGAAATGGCAAGCACCTGTCCTGCCGTTGCCTCCTGGGCAGGGAAGCTTGCACAGATCTCTGCATCATCGATCATCGTCTGTGCCAGTTCTGCATCATCTGTCTTCTTTCCGACATAGATCGTGGAAGTCACAACATCCCTTAATGTGCCGTAGCTGTCATCACCCTTGACCTTGACCTCCGGTTCCCCAAGAAGGCCGTTGAGCTGATAGACATCCACAACCGGTGCATCATCCTGGTCAGCAAGACCGGAGAAGTTGGAAGCCGGCACCTTTGTGCTTGTCAGATAGGACTTGTCCACATCAATGCCGTTGGCTGTGATGGAAAGACCTGTCGGCACTTCAATCGTATAATCCTTGTCGCCGGAGAAGATCGTACTTGCAAGCCACGAGCCGTCCGTGCTCTTGATCAGCTTCAGCGTGGCAAGGAACTTTCCTTCGTAATACAGCTTGTATTCCTTGGAGCCATCCGCATCATCAAGACCCGCAAACTCGACCTTGGAAGGATCAATGTCCCCGTAGACTTCCTGCAGCTTTGCCGTATAGTCCGCTTCACTGTTGAGATGGGGATCCACAATCAGGGAATCCTGGTAGACGCCCTCATAGTCCCCGTCCTTCAGATGATTGAGATATGTTGTGATGGCAGACTCCGGAAGCTTTGCCTCTTCGGCAAGGAAACCTTCCTTTGCGTCTGCGATATAGGATTTCCCGTACATGACACCGGCAATGCCTACCACGGCAGCCGCACCGATGCCCACAATCGGATTTACTCTCGGCATGATCAGTTGCCCTCCTTGACCAGGAATACGGTCGGCAGATTCCGGGATCCGTACATGGATACCGGTGTGTTGACATACTCCCCGTTCCACATCATGGCAGAGGAGTTTCCACCGTCAAGGTTTGCGGCCATGACGGCATCATTTGCCTGGAAGATCTTGATGACATCTTCATACAGTGCGCCGAAGCTTGTCGGTCCTCTTCCGTCGATCACCAGTAACATGAATGTGCCGTCGCTTCTCTGTCCCACTGCAGTTCTCGGGTTGAGCATGGCAAGATGGGATGTCTGCTTGTATACAACCTCATAGTTGTTGATGAAGACAGGATCGAAGGTAACAGCTTCCTGCAGACCCCAGTCAATGGCCTGCTGTCCGGTCATGCCGGCACAGATCAGCTTGTTGTTATTGTCAACACCGATGACCGTCTGATAGGAAGACGGACTTCCGTAGACGATCTTTCCTTCATGGATGACGATGCCTTCCGGAATACTTCCGTTGCCGTTTCCGCCGACATCCTCAAAGCCGCCGCCGTTGATACCGCCCATGGCCTTGTTTGTCTCAACATAGGTATCCAGATCCGGAGCATCCGCACCGGTACCGAGATACGGGTTGACCTCAACGGAGATATCCGAAGGATCATGCACCAGCATCAGGTAGCCCTCATAGGTGGAACCATAAACCGGAACGATCTCAATGCCATCGTCCTTTTCCGTATTTCCTGTTTCAGAGTTATCGCTGGTTTCCTCTACGGACACGGTATTGGAACGGATGTTCGCCAGCTGTTCCTCTGTATAGTATTTCTTCACATACTTATAATCCGGGTCGCTCTCATCCATATTCCGGATGAGGTTCCTGGAGTATGCCATGGCAGAACCGGCATATTTTTCCCTCATATAGGAATTCAGCGTATAGAAGTACGCCCCGGCAGCCGCCGCAACGATCAGGATGATCATCACGATCAGTGGCATCCCGCCTTTTTTCTTGTTATTTGCCATGATTTTTTCTCCTCGTTGATTAACATAACCATTATACCGTCGGCTTCCTTCTCATACCACGAGCAGATTGTTAATTTTTCTGTTGTTTTTACTATATTGTTGTGATACTATCTTTAAGCAAAGTTCTGGCGAGTTGGTGAAGTGGCTTAACACACCGCCCTTTCACGGCGGCATTCACGG
>OMUX01000362.1 GCA_900314345.1 uncultured Erysipelotrichaceae bacterium
GACAGGTTCCTTGAAAAGGAGGAATTGCTTAATGGTGTTCCTCCGATCTTCCCGCTTCTGAGCTTTGTGATGTAGTCGCTGATATCCTCCTTTGCAGCATCTTCAAAAGAGGCGATGCCATTAGCATCGAGATAGTCAATGAAGCGTGTGACATCCCTGCGGTATGCATCCCGGGTATCCTTTGAACCCGTGCGGACCATGGATATATGGTTCAGGAAACGGTCCAGACTTGCATACAGCTCTTCAGAGCTCATGGCTTTCCACCATCTTCTGGATCAAAGGAAGTGATTGCTTTGCGTAGGCTTCCTTGCGTTCCTTCTTCTTCACTTCGGTTGTCAGATGCATGATGCCGAAGTTTGCATTCATGGGCTGGAAGTGATCCGGATCGGCATGGGTGATGTAATGGCTCATGGCACCGATCATGGTTTCCGGTCCGGGAATGACCGGTGCTTCCCCATGCATGACATGAGCAAGGTTGATGCCGGCAAGCATGCCGGAGGCAGCACTTTCAATGTAGCCTTCCACACCGGTCATCTGGCCGGCAAAGAACAGATCATCCCGCTTGACGCACTGATAGGTTTCCCTCATCCACTTCGGGGAGTTGATGTATGTATTCCTGTGCATGACGCCATAGCGGACAAACTCACAGTTTTCAAGACCCGGCACCATGTGCAGGACCCGCTTCTGTTCCGGCCACAGCAAATGTGTCTGGAAGCCGACGATGTTGTACAGGCTGGCTTCGGCATTGTCCTGCCTGAGCTGTACCACAGCGTAAGGTCTGACCCCGTTGTATTCCAGGCCGACCGGTTTCATCGGTCCGAAGAGCAGTGTGTTTCTGCCACGCTTTGCCATGACTTCAAACGGCATGCATCCTTCAAAGTAGACTTCCTTCTCAAAGGAATGCAGCTCCGCGGTCTTTGCCGTGATCACCGCCTGGTAGAACAGTTCAAACTCCTCCCTTGTCATCGGGCAGTTGACGTAGTCTGCCTCACCCTTGTCATATCTGGATTTCCGGTATGCCTTGGTGAAGTCAATGGATTCTGCTGTCACAATGGGTGCCTCGGCATCATAGAAGTAGCAGTCATTGGCATCGAGCAGTTCTCTGATCGGATTCATGATGGCATCGGAGGAAAGCGGTCCTGTGGCTATGACACAGGGTCCTTCGGGAATGGCATCCAGTTCCTTCTCCACTACCGTGATATCCGGGTTGGAACGGATGGCCTGATCCACTGCCGCAGAGAACTTCTCCCGGTCCACAGCCAAAGCAGATCCTGCAGGGATCCTGTTTTCATCCGCCTTCTCCATGATGATGGAGCCGATGGTGCGCATCTCTTCCTTCAGAAGTCCCACACCGTTGGTCAAGGCATTGGATCTGAGGCTGTTGGAACACACAAGCTCCGCAAAGGTATCCTCGCTGTGGGCAGGTGTCTTCTTCAATGGCTTCATTTCAATCAGCGTGACATGAATACCGCGCCTGGCAAGCTGGTATGCGGCCTCGCATCCGGCAAGGCCGGCACCGGCAACGATCGCTTCCATCGCCTTATTCCTCAGCCGTCTTCTTCACGGCCTTCTTCCTTGTGGTGGTTGTCTTCTTTGATGTTGTCTTCTTAGCGGTGGTTTTCTTCGCGGCTGTCTTTTTTGTTGTTGTTTTCTTTGCAGCGGATGTGCTCTTCTTCGCCTTTGCAGCACCGGCCTTCTTTGTCCGGTCATACTTCAGGACGATTTCCTTGCCGTCCAGGGTTTCCATGTAATGGCAGTCCGGGAAGTTGGAACAGCCAAGGAAGTACGTACCGTAGCGGCTCTTGCGCTTCAGAAGCTCACCGCCGCACTTCGGGCAGGTCTTGCCTGTAGGCTCGGGTTTTTCCTTCTGTTCAATTTGTCTTGTATAGCGGCACTTCGGGAAGTTGGAGCAGGAGATGAACCTTCCGTAGCGGCCGTTGCGGTATACCAGGTCACCGCCGCACTCCGGGCACTTTTCACCAACGGGCTCCGGTGCCACCTTCTCCATCTTTTCCTGTGCCTCATCGAGAAGCGGTGTGAACTTGTTCCAGAATTCCACAAGGGTCTGTGTTTCATCACGTTTTCCTTCCGCAATCTCATCGAGATCCTTCTCCATGTCTGCGGTGTACTTGGTGTTGATGATGCTGGAGAAGAATTCATCCAGCTTTTCAACCGTCAGGGTTCCCTGTTCTGTAGGGAAGAAGACCCTGGTATGGCTGGTTGTGGTGGCACGCTTGAGCTCCACGTAGCCTCTTGCCTGGATCGTATCGATGATCATGGCATAGGTGGAAGGACGGCCGATGCCGTCTTCCTCCATTTCCTTGATGAGCTTCGCTTCGGTATAGCGGGCAGGGGGTTCCGTGAAGTGCTGGTTGGGCTTGATTTCAACCGCCTTCATGGTTTTCCCTTCACTCAGTACCGGAAGT
>OMUX01000063.1 GCA_900314345.1 uncultured Erysipelotrichaceae bacterium
AGGTAACACAGTCCTTGACACCCCAGTCCAGCATCTGCTGACCGGTGGCTTTCATACATATGAGGCGATTGGTATAGGTAATGCCGATCATATCCCAGTAGCCTGCAGGATCGCCGGAAATCAGCTGCCCGTCATGAATGACAATACCCGAGGCGAAGCCTCCGTTTCCCTGTCCGCCGACATCCTCAAATCCGCCGGCATTCAGCGCTCCTTCTGCCTGATAGTACTGTGTATATTCATCCAGACTAGGTCCTGCACCGCCTGTAGCGAAGTTCGGGTTGATGGCAACCGAGAGATCATCCGGGTTGTGCACCAGCATCATATAGCCCTGATAGGTACTTCCGTGGATTGCCTGGATTTCAATATCCGGTGTGGTTGTGTCCGCTGTTGTTTCTTCCGAGAGTGTTTCTTCTGGACGGGCAGTTACATCTGTATAAATGGAATCAAGCTCATTCTTTGAATAGAAATGCTTCACGATGGAGTATTCAAAGGAATTCTGGTTCAGCTCTGCCATCTGTGTTCTGCTGTAGGCTTTGGATGATCCAGCATATTGTGCTTTTAATGCAAGGATGTATGTAACAAACATTACCACTGCAACGATGCCGATACAGATCGCAGCCAGAACATCAGGCTTTGTGTATTCTTTCTTCAGACGATTCATCTTCATCAGCCCTCCGTGCTTTCCGCCTGGTAGTCCTTGTTAATCTTGAGCAATGCCCAGGTATCATTCTGATATTCCATGGTGCACAGTCCCGAATCAATCATCTTCAGGTATACTTTGTCATACAAGCCTCTGGTATTCCAGACAGAGGTGACATTGGAAATAACCAGATAGTCAGCGCCTTCATCCAGGATGATCTGAGGAAGCTTGTCATAATTCAGTGCACCTTCAAAAGGATTGGTATCTGTATAACGGAGGCTTGGATACAGAAGCTTTACGAGATCCTGTTTATCTGTATTGTCTTCCGGATCTTGAAGAACTTCGCGGTAGTCCGTTGAAGTAAACGGGATGTAAATGCCTGTGACATAGCCTTTCAGGTCGACGTTCTGACTGAGTACAGAAGGCTTGTTGTCCGGGTCTGCAATATTATTCTGAACATATGTGTATAAATCATAAGTATCAGGTGAAGTCTTCAGACGCCAGTCATAGCCGACTTCCTGGAACTGCAGGGATTTTGAATAGTAGTTCATGACATTCATCAGACCAAGAAGCAGACTGACGAAGGAGGCAATTGCGAGAAGCTCTGTCTGAAGTACCTTGCTGGTGATTACGGTATACAGACTGAAGACCAGATATGTCAGTACAAACGGATTCAGGAACAGATCAAAGGTACGTACGTATGCCAGTGATGTCATATAGGTGCTGACTGCAGGCTGTACCAGAGGATTGGCAAACAGCAGGACGAGGATTCCAAGAAATCTTCGGAAGCTTTTTGCTTTGCTACGGTTGATTACTGCGCAGGCAGCCATGGCATAAAACATGATATTCCTGATCAGTTCTCTTGTACTTTCGTGACTTGTGATATTGATGGTCATATCGTTCTTGCTGCGCTGCTCAAAGAAGAAGTCATAACCATAATCTCCGTTTCTGACCAGAAAGGAAATCCCGCATAAACCGATAAAGACAATCGGAAGCAGTATCGTAATGAAGCGGTCAAAGCCCAGCAGATGATTACGCAGAAGCCAGACAATCAGCAGAAGCACCAATGTGATGGTGGCAACGGCACCAATGGTCAGAATATAATTCCTGGCAAAATCGATTGACAGCAGGATCAAGGCATAGTGGAATGTCGGGATGCAGGAAAGAACAAATCCGCTCCAGATTTTCTGCGTCTTTGCCTTTCGGAAAGCAAGAATGAACAGCAGGCCTGCAGTGATAAATGCATTCAGGAAAAAACCTGAAGAGGTCATGCAGATATTAGCAAAGTACGTGGCAGTCAGCGGCAGGAACAGAGAAGCATCCTTTTTCAGAATAATGTAATAAGCAAGCAGGATTGCCCAGCCGACTGCCAGTGTACGGAATGTGTTTCCGAAAA
>OMUX01000365.1 GCA_900314345.1 uncultured Erysipelotrichaceae bacterium
GCTCCTGTCCAGGTTGTCCTTGGTTCTTGCAAGCCTGGAAATACTCTCCATCTTGCGCTTCTTGTACTTGGCAACGCCGGCTGCCTCTTCAAAGATGCCGCGCCTGTCCTGCGGCTTTGCCTCGGCAAAGGCAATGACATTGCCCTGGGAGATGATGGAAAGACTGTCCTTTCCAAGACCGGTATCCAGGAAAAGATCGACGACATCACGCAGTCTGACCTGGTTCCGGTTGATGAGATACTCCGCATCGCCGGAATCCCTGTACAGTCTTCTGGTGACTTCCAGTTCATCCTTGTCGGAATTCAGGATGTGATTGCTGTTATCAAACACCAGGGTCACTTCAGCCATGTTCAGAGGCCTGCGGTCTGCGCTTCCCGAGAAGATCACGTCGCTCATCTTCTCACCGCGCATGGACCTTGAGCTCTGTTCGCCAAGCACCCATCTCACGGCATCCGTGATGTTGGACTTGCCGCATCCGTTGGGTCCGACAATTCCCGTGATCGGGTGATCGAACGTGATGACGGTCTTATCGGCGAAGGACTTGAATCCCTGCATTTCAATCCGCTTTAAAAACATTTATGTCTCCTGTCAAATGCTTACCTATTATAGCAGAGCGGCCCATGTACGGAAACAAAAAAGCGGCATGTGCCGCTTCGTGAATCCGATCACTTCTTCTGTTCCCTGAGCAGGTCCCTGATCTCCTCCAGGGCAATCAGTTCATCACTCTTCTTCGGTGCTTCCTCAGGCTTTGGTTCTTCCTTCTTCTCAAATGCCTTGGCAGCCTTGTTGAAGCTCTTCAGGATCAGGAACAATACCAGTGCCGTCAGGATGAAGTTGATGACGGCGGAGATGAAGGCACCAATGCCCAGGTTCACACCGTTTGACAGCGGGATGACCACAGCCGAGAAGTCAACGCTGAAGGCCATGCCGATCAGCGGGTTGATGATGTTCTCCGTGAGTGCTGTGACAACAGAGCTGAAGGCACCGGCAATCAGTACGCCGATGGCCATGTCGATCATGTTGCCCTTAAGAGCGAATGCCTTGAATTCTTCCAGAAATTTCTTCATAGATTCCCCTTTCAATTGCTTTCTTCTCTGCAGATGTCTCATCACTGAACAGGATGCAGGCACTGCACTTACCCATATTTTCGTCTCTTAGCACAGCAGGTTCAAGCACTTTTGCAAGATTCCCTTCATACACAAGCGGGAATACATTCCCTTCCAGATCCCTCAGATACGATGCCTTTTCTGTCATGAAGCCGTTCTTGATGTACATCAATGTCCTTCGGCCGTAGACAGGGCGGTACACATGAGGTACAAAGCTGTATCTTTTCTCAAAGGAATCCAGCATTTTCTTCAGATTCTCATCATTCACTTCACTGGATACGATGACGGAATCGATGCCCTCATGGGACAGGAACCAGGCAAGACTGTAGCTGTTTGCGATATTCAGTGTCATGCCGGCAATGCAATGGCGCAAAGGATGATTCAGATCTCCAAGCTCAGAAAGCACAGCATTTTCCGGAACAGATGCATCCTCCTCCCTGACCACCGGCATGATTCCAGAAGCCTGTACGTGGCGTACATGCGGCAGCTGTGAAGGCTCATCACTTCCAAGCACCAGCAGCTGTGTATCATCGGATATTACAGGATTGAGATGGAATGCATAAGGCTTTGACTCAGTTCTGTCCGGATGTCTGAGGGCCCTTGCCTCATCCAGCTGTTCCAGAAGCACACGTCTTGCCTCATTGAGCTGCGACACGGGAAGGAATACATTGCCGAGAACACTGTCTTTGCTGAAGACAGCTTCATAGGCACTGTTTCCTGTTTTTGAAAGTGCTTCTTCCATCCGTTCCTTTGTGAACGGAGCCTTCAATGCCTTCTGTACCAGGAAGGAGGTCTCCGTTTCCACACAATATCCCTCTTCATCCCATGCCTTCAGCTTCAGCGGCTGATCCTGTAATGCAGTATATTCCACTGTCACAGGCACTTTCCTTGGATCTGAAAGGATGGCATGTGCGATCCGGTCCACCAGTGCGGAATCGCTGGTTTTCTGCAGCGGCTGTCCTTTCCTTGGAATCGGCTTGGAATGGCAGTCCAGCCAGACAAGATCCCCGGGATCGGCATGGTTGACCAACAATCCGTTCTTCTCAATCTTCACGGCGGTCAGACCGGTATCCATCGGTGTATTCAGGATGCGCAGACCATCATGCTGGGACAACGGTGCAGACAGCTTCACCAATACCCTTCCCTTGTCATACTTCACGACTGTGCCGATCTGTATGCCACGGTGATTGGGACGGTAATGGCTCATCCGGTCCTTCACATCCGCATGGAACGGATGTCCGAGGCTGAAGCCTCTGTTGAACATCTCCAGAAGTTCCGTAAGTCGTTCTTCACTGACCTCATATTTCCTTCCGGCATAGTATGCATCAATGGCTTCCCGGAATGTCCTTGTCACAAGCCATACATATTCAGGCCGCTTCATCCTTCCTTCAATCTTCAGGCTGGAAACGCCTGCCTCAATCAGCTCGGGAACCTTGTCAATCAGATTCAGATCCTTCGGGGAAAGCAGGTATTCCCCGTCTGTCCTGATCTGATTGTGATCCTTGTCTTCCGCTGTATATTTCAGACGGCACAGCTGTGCGCACATGCCGCGGTTTCCGGAACGGTTCTTGATGGCCGCAGACATCAGGCACTGACCGCTGTAGGAGATGCAGATGGCACCATAGACAAACACCTCGATATCGATGCCGGTCTGTACGCACTTCCGGATCAGTTCAATCGGGGTTTCCCTGGCCAGGACAGCACGCTTCGCCCCTTCCTTTTTCATGAGCCGGCAGCCGTCTTCATTGTGGATATGCATCTGTGTGCTGCAGTGCAGCTCAAAGTCAGGCAGGGTTTCATGCAGTACATGGAACAGACCCATGTCCTGGATGAGCAGTGCATCCACATCCGCATGGTACAGCCACTCTGCTTCCTTCACGGCATTTTCAGTCTCGCTTTCAAACAGCAGGGTGTTCATGGTCACATACACCTTCACCCCATGAATATGGCAGTATCTCACTGCTTCTTTCATTTCCTCATGGCTGAAGTTGCCCGCAAAGGCACGTGCACCAAAGTTCATCCCGCCAAGATATACCGCATCACATCCAGCAGAGACTGCCGCATGCAGTGCATCCATATTGCCGGCCGGAGCCAGCAGTTCAATTCTTTTCTGCATATGTCCTGATTTCCTGATATTTCTGTACAAGATCCTCGATGTGCATCCTTGCATTGGCACCGCTGGTGGAAGGAAGCGGTGTCATCTGCACATCACATACAACATACCGCTGATACAGGGATGCGGCTTTCCCGCCGGTGGTGAAGATATGCGAGATCCTTGTCTTATTGCATAATCCCGCAATGTCATTGACCTTCACATCCTTGATGGAGGAATCACTGCTTCCCGTGATGGTGCATTCCTGGATCACATCCCACAAGGCAACGTGATGTTTCAGACAGAATGCCTTTTTCTCGTCGTTTGTATTCCCGCAGTGATCATCAAATACCATGGAAAGAACCTTCCAGAACCGGTTCTGCGGGTTTCCATAGTAGAACTTCACATCCCTGGAGATGACACTGGGAAACGAACCGAGGATCAATACTCTGCTGTCCTTGTCATACACCGGGGCAAAGGGATGATGGATATGGACGGTCTCAGCCATGAACCAGATGCTCCAGAAGGAAGGCATTCAGTCCCTGTGCAGCATCCAGCTTTCCCTGCTTGATGCCCTGGTCCAGATCTGCCAGTTCCTTTAACAGTGAAAGGAAATACGTGCTGCCATGGCCTCTTGCGGCCAGCAGATCCTTGTCCGGACGCTTGCGGTTGAGTGTCCTGCCGATGACATCCTCCGGGATTCCGCATTCATCCATGGCCGTGACCTCATACAGCTGACGGATGCGCACGGCAAGGATGGGAAGCATACCCTGTTCATTCATTGTGCCGTTGTTCAGAATATCCTGCAGGGAACGGAAGGTTCCTTCCATATTCCCGCTGATGAAGGCATCGCCAAGCTTCCAGATATCCGCTTCCGGATTCGGAGAGACCAGATGACGGATATCCGTGAGATCCAGGTTCTTCTTCCCGTAGAGATCAAACTTGTCCAGGGAAAGATACAGCATGGATGCCGAGCCGTTGATCCTGACAAGCAGCTCTTCCCTTGCCTCACGGCTTAAGACATAGCCCCTCTCCCGCAGCTTCCGGTCCACCAGATCCGGCAGCTCCCAGGGGGCAGGCATGGAGAAGGCGACAATCGTGCAGACATGTGCCTTGGCCGCATCCTGCAGGATCGTGTATTCCTTCAGCCTGTGGTCCGGCTCCCAGCCATTGCAGTAAAGAATGAGATCAGAATCCGGGCTTGGATCCTTGCAGTACTGTTCCAGAAGCTCTGCCGTACCGCCCTTCTGCTTTCCCTTTTTCTTGCCTGAGGCACCCTTGGCACCTCCTGCCATCAGAAAAGCAGGATCATCAACGATGATCGTGCGGTGGTCATCAAACAGCGATACCGTGGCGCATGCACTGAGTGCATCTGACAGCTGAAAGGATGAAGCAGAACCATCATAGGAAATGATGTTCTCGCTGCTGCTTCCCCCGCGTTTCAGAATCTGTTCTTTTTTCTTGCGGAGACTGTAGGTCTCCTTTCCGGAAAGGACATAGATCATGCCACAATTATAGCAGGCAGGAAACCCTCAGACCATGGCGATATGCCCTGCTGAGGTGATCATGATGCAGAACTTTCCGAGGAACAGGAATGTGATGTCCCCTTCCTCCTTGGTATCCACATACGGAATGTGCCTTGCCAGAAGCCGCTGTACCACTTCCGGGTTTGGATGGTGATAGATCCGGTAGGCACCGGAAGAGACCACGGCAACTTCCGGTCTTGCGGCATTGAGGAACTCTTCACAGCTTCCGGTATGGGATCCATGATGGCTGAGCTTGAGAACATCCACATCCAGATCCCCGTATTTCCGGACGATCTGCTTCTCCCCTGCCGCATCACAGTCTCCCGTAAGCAGGATCTTCGTGTCACCGATCATGGTATACAGCACCAGGGAGCTTGCATTTTCATCCTCGCTGGAAATCTCATTGAGATCGAAGAACGACAGCTTTCTGCTGTCCGTTCTTTCCTGATGTTCTTCAATGACCTGATCGGGACTGTATTCCTTGATCACAGCATCCCTGTTTCCGGAATGATCGCTGTCCGCATGGGTGACAAAGAAGGTATCCAGATGCCGGATGCCCTTGGCATCGAGCATGGTTTTCAGATTCCGGTACTGGCTTTCCTTGCCTGTGTCGATCAGCACATTGTCCATGCCAAGCGGCGCCCTCAGCAGGATGGCATCCCCCTGTCCGACGTTGATGAATGTCAGCTCCGCAAAGGGATGAAACAATCCGGAGCACTGAAACAAGGCAAACCAGGCAAGCCATATGACATACTTCCGCGGATTCTTCCGGGAAAGAAAGCACAGCAGTATAAAGAACACTGCACCAAAGCCCAGGATTGTGCCGGGAAACACAAACAGATCCAGAAGCGAAACAATGCGGTCCAGAACGGATACTGCCGTCAGAGGCAGCGGCACAAAGCAGGACAGCAAGGCAAAGAGGAACAGGCATCCCTGTACACTGACCAGAAACGGATAGACAGATGTCATGAGGGGCGACCATTGATGAAACAGCAGCGACTGCATGATGCCTGCCCAGAAGGCACTGATGATCTTCTTCCGTTCCCCGAACAAGGATGTAAAGCGGTATACGGAAGGAAGCAGGAAGGAAGCACTGGTGATGACATGGGGATACAGAACAAGACCGATGATCCAGCCGATGCCGCAGCGCTGCCGGTAGGTGAGCTCCTTGTTCCGTTTCAAAAGGGCAAAGATCAGCCTTTGCACAAGAAGATAGGGAAAGTGAAAGAACAAGGCCATGACACCGGTGATGACAAGCATCACCTTTTCAAGATCCTCCTTGTTCAGGAAATACTTCAGTAGCCAGTTCAGAAACATCAGCACTCCGGCAAGCGAGAACCCGCTGTCCTGAAGCGAGGAGGAAAGCGGTACCTCTTCATTGCGGATGCCGAAGATCAGCCGGTCCAGCAGTACCCGCTTCTCTGCATTCTCCATGCCTGCAATATGTTTCTGCAGAAGCCCTCTGAGGCTGTGAGATGGCTTCACCTCCACAGGCACACAGGACATGCTGTAATGCCGGTTCTGTCTTCTGCAGTACTTTGCAAAGTCAAAGCGGAAGAATCCTTTTGAATAAGTAATCTCCTCCCACTGTCCGTCCAGTCTTACCACACTGTCAAGAACCGGTGGCTCCGACTGGAAGTAGACAATGCCTTCCGCCCCTTCTGACAAAACTGTTACATACCTTGCTGAACGGGAAACGACAATGCCTTCCCTGCCCGGCATCTTCATGCGGCGGGGTATCAGGGCAAGCACAAGGACCATGATGAAAACAACCACGGACCTGCTTTTCGTGCGAAGCCAGTAGAAGGCAATGGCAAGCACTGCAATGCTCAGTTTGTACTGCATGGGAAAAAGGACAGCCATCAGAAGAACCGAAGCCAGCAGTGCATGGTTTCTGAACTCGCTGAATACCTGCTTCAAAGGCTGATCCTGTCCTTCAGCTTTTCGTACTTTGCCTCACCGATCCCTTTTACCTGCATGAGATCCTCAAGGCTCTGGAAAAGACCTTCCTGTTCCCGGTGGGTGATGATGGCTTCCGCAGTTCCCTCTCCTACCCCGGGCAGCTCCATGAGCTGTTCCTTCGTGGCGGTGTTGATGGAGATCCTCGGGGATTCCGGGGCAAGGGTCGGGATGATGATGACATCATGGTCCTTGAGGATGGTCTGTGGATTCAGAACATCCGGATCCGCATCATTCTCCAGTTCCACTTCCTCCAATGCTGTGCCAAGCGTGGAATACCTGGGCAGTGTGACTTCCTTTTCCTCTTCGACGGCACCCTTGAGCGTGACATGGATGGCATCATCCTGTTCCGTGTTCAACTCCATGGGCTTAAGATCCACGCTCAAAGAAAGCAGAAACAAAAACAAAAGGACAAGCAGCTGTTTCATGAACAATACCTCCTGCCTGTCCTATTGCCTGTTTTTTCCGGTTTCCTCCGTTTTATTTTACGGAAACGATCAGAACCTGATACGGCTTCTTGACGTTGACATCAACCTTCTGGCCTGCCTTCTTGTCAAGGATTGCATGTGCCAGCGGTGTCTCGTTGGAAATCCTGCCGGCCAGCGGATCAGCTTCGGTGGAACCGACGATGGTGTATTCTCCCTCTTCCTTGGTATCCAGGAACTGGAGCTTTACCGTGGAACCGATGTGAACAGTCTTGGATCCGCCCTTGTTGGAGATGATCTCATAATTCTTCAGCATCGCCTCCAGGTCAGCGATCCTGCTTTCCACCTGTGCCTGCTTATCTCTGGCAGCGTCATAGTCGGCGTTCTCGGAAAGGTCGCCCAGGGAACGTGCTTCCTTCAGTTCTGCCTTGACCTCTTCACGGACGACGTGAACGAGGTTCTCATATTCATCCTGCAGTTTCTTCAGACCTTCTTCGGTCACATAAATCTTGTTGCTGTCTGCCATAATATCTCCTTTTTTGCCAGTCAATTATACCGCCGTATGATGGATGATGCTACTGATTTTTGTGTTCAGAAGGTCGATGGCTACATGGTTTTCGCCGCCTTCGGGAATGATCACATCTGCATACCGCTTGCTAGGTTCAATGAAGCTTTCATGCATGACGCGGACTGTGTTGACATACTGGTTCACTACGGAATCCAGCGTTCTTCCGCGTTCCTTGACATCCCTGACCAGCCTTCTGATGAAACGGATGTCCGCCGGGGTATCCACGAAGATCTTGATGTCCAGAAGATTGCGAAGCTTCTCATCCTCAAGCACGAACAGTCCTTCCAGCACGATGACATCCGCCGGCCAGCACTTTTCCGTGATGCCGGAACGGGTATGGGCAACAAAGTCATACGTCGGCTTCTCAACAATCTGTCCGTTCATCAGTTCATGGATCTGCTCGATCAGAAGATCGTTGTCAAAGGCAAAGGGATGGTCATAGTTTGTCTTGAGACGCTCTTCCATGGGCATGTCCGACTGGTCCTTGTAGTAGTCATCCTGCCGCAGGATCAGAACGGATTTTTCATCCGAGAATTCATCCTTGATGCGCTGTGAGACACTCGTCTTGCCCGAGGCACTGCCTCCGGCAATCCCGATGATGATCGGCTTTGTCATAGTGGATTCCTCTCTTCGTGGCGGATCAGGTTCCCGTCTGTGTCATAGTATAAATCCAGGATGAATGATTCCGCATCCCTTTTCATCAGTTTTGCAAGGAAGATCCGGTCTCCTTCCCACATGGGAAGATCCATGACCTTGTCCTCTTCAATCCATGCAAGCGTGCCTTCATCACATGCATGCATCTCACCTTCGTACGCACTTGAGGCATACACCGTAATGACTTCATCGGCATGTTCATAGTGGAAATACACCAGGCCGCATGCACGCAGATTGAGGAGGGTGAGCCCTGTTTCCTCCAGGAACTCACGCCTTGCGCACTGTTCCATGGTCTCCCCGGCTTCCTTCTTCCCCCCGACGCCGATCCACTTTCCATGGTTGACATCGTTCGCTTTCACATTGCGGTAAAGTAGAAGCCACTTTCCATCATTGATCAGATAGACACAGCTGCTTTCCTGCATCAGTGCACCACTCCGTACTGCGCAACGTTGGCATTGTGCTCCTCCAGCGTCTTTGCATAGTGGATCTCACCGGTCTTCACATCCGCCATGAAATAGTAATAGCCTTCCATGGAAGAATCCGGATGCAGCACGGCATTCAGTGCCTCCGCACCAGGGTTCATGATCGGTCCGGGCGGCAGTCCCTGATGGAGATACGTATTGTACGGGCTGTCCAGCTTGCTGTTGACCTCGCATGCCATCCAGCTCTGCGTGCTCTTGTCCAGGTCCAGCGCATAGCATACCGTGACGCTGGACTGCAGCGGCATCTGTGCATTCAGACGGTTGTAGAACACCTGGGCTACCTTTGCCATATCCTCTGGAGAGCTGGCCTCATACTGCACGATGGATGCCAGGGTGTAGATCTGATGCACAGACCATGAACTTACGCTGATGTCATCCTTGAACTGATCGTATTCCACAAGCGTCTGGTCCAGGATCTTCTCCGTGACGGTCTTTGCGTCAGTTTCCGGATAGAAGGAATAGGTATCCGGTGCCAGATATCCTTCCAGATAGCATCGTACATTCTCACTGAACATCTCTTCACTCAGGAACGGATATTTCTCAGACAAGGAGCGGATATAATCTGCATCATTCCACAGGGCAATGAGCTCATCATACGTTACATTGGTGGCTTCGCTGATCTTGGTGGCAATGTCCTTGCACCAGTCGCCTTCAATGATCGTGATCTTCGCTTCATCGATGATGGCATTGCTCTGATCACTGATCGTATCCATGATCTCCTGTGTGGTCATTGCCGGTGACAAAGAGAAATCACCCGCATACACGGTCTTGTTTCCGTTGAGTGCCATATAGTAGTAAGCCGCATTGGCGGAACGGATCAGACCTGCTTCCTCCAGACCTGCCGTCACCTGTTTCAAAGAGGAGTCTGCACTGACGGTATACCGTACAGCTTCCCCTTTCTCTGCCACGGGACGCAGCTGTTGTTTGTAATGAAACACAAAAATGCCGGCAGTCAGTGCCAGCACGATCAGAATGAGCAGGATCAGCCTGCCCACCCTGAGATGTCTTCTCTTTTTATGCCTGCGCTTTTTCGCCATCGTCTTCCTTCTGGAATGCACCAAGAACCTCTTCGCACATCTCCAGTTCCTGCGGGTCTGTTACTTCGTCCATATTCCCGTCTTCATCATAGGAATAGGCATAGACATTGCCCTCTTCATCCTCAGGATCAGTGAACAGGACAAAATGACGTGTCTCATCTTCGTTGTCAAAGGTGAGCACGATTTCCATCTCGTGTTCCTGGCCGCTGTCATCCGTCAGGATCAGTCTGTTTGTATCATCCATGAATTAAATTCCCTTTCTCATCGTGGGTATCCAGATACCGCTGCAATATCGCAACCGCAGCCATCTGGTCTATGACCTTCTTGCGTTTCTTCCTGGAAACATCCGCTTCCAGCAGGATCTCTTCACTTTCCACGGTTGTCATCCGTTCATCCTGCATGACCACCGGAATGCCGCTTTCCTTTTCCAGCTGTGCACCGAATTCCTCACAGATGTGAGCTCTTACACCCTTCTCTCCGGCTGTATGCAAAGGAAGACCGAGGACAATCAGGTCCGGCTTCTCCCGCTCCAGCATCAGGAGCACCTTGTCCAGTGCTGTGTCATAGTCATCCGGATGAAAGCGGATCGTTTCCACCGTACGGGCAATGAATCCGGTATCGCTGGCGCTGACACCGCATGTCACGCTGCCCAGATCCAGCCCGACATATTTCATTTACTTGTTCTCTCCCTCGTTTTCCTCGAGATAGAAGCGCACCAGTTCCTCGATGATCTCATGACGCTCCACGGACTGAATGATGCTGCGGGCATTCTTGTGCGAGGAAATGTAGGCAGGATCGTTGGAGATCAGATATCCGGCAAGCTGGTTGATCGCATTGTAGCCTCTTTCCTCCAGTGCCTCCTGCACCAGCAGAAGCACCTGACGGATGTTCTCCCGTCTGACCTGGTCAGCATCAAAGCTTACAGTCGGTGAAATGTCTCTGTTTTCACTCATGATCCAATCCTCTGCTTTCTAGGTTTCATTCTAGAACAAACTCGTGAAAAAGTATATCCAGAGAAAAAAGAGAAGCGGACATGCCGCTTCCCTGTATTGCTTAAGCCTTTTCGCTGATTGTCTTCTTCACTTCTGCAAGTGCTTCATCGATCTTTGCAGTATCCTTGCCGCCGGCCTGTGCCATATCCGGACGACCGCCGCCGTTTCCTCCGCAGAGCTGTGCTGCTGCCTTGACGAGATCTCCGGCCTTGAGTCCCTTGGCAATGGCTGCCTTGCCAGCTGCACAGACGAATGTCACCTTGCCGTTGTTCTCATTGGCAACGAAGACAATGCCATCCTTCACCTTGTCGCGGATGGTCTCGGCATAGCCCTTGAGGCCGCAGTTGTCCATATCCTTGAGCTTCAGTGTGACAACAGAGAGATCACCGATCTTCTCTGCTGCAGAAGCCTGTGCCTGCGCATCGGCATTCAGTGCCTTCTGCCTTGCCTCAGCATTTTCCTTCTTCAGCTGTGCATTTTCATCGAGCAGCTTCTGGATGTGATCCCTGAGACCGTCAACACTCTTCAGCTTCAGCATCGCTGCCATATCGCTCAGTTCATCCTGGCTGTGACGGAAGCTTGCATAAGCCTTCATCTTTGTCTCGCAGGTGATTCTTCTGACACCGGAACCAACGGATTCCTCGGAAATGATACGGAAGACACCAAGATCTCCGGTATTGGACACATGCGTGCCGCCGCAGAATTCCTTGGAGAAATCACCCATGGAGACAACGCGCACCATGTCGCCGTACTTCTCGTCAAACAATGCAGTTGCACCGGTCTTCCTTGCCTCTTCAATCGGCAGCACCTGGGTTGTGACAGGCAGATCCTCCTGGATCTTCTCGTTGACGATTTCCTCGACACGCTTCAGCTGCTCATCGCCCGGCTTCTCAAAGTGCGTGAAGTCGAATCTTCCATAGTCCGGGCAGTTGTAGGAACCAGCCTGGGCAATGTGATCACCAAGCACTTCCCTGAGCGCTGCCTGCAGGAGATGCAGGGAGCTGTGGTTCGCCCTTGTCATCTGACGCTTCTCATAGTCATAGGCGCCATGTACTTCATCGCCAAGATGCAGGGTTCCTTCGACGTTGACGATATGATGCAGAGGCTGCTTGTGCGGAGCCTTCTTGACATCACTGACATCGCAGCGGAATGCATCATTCCAGATCTTTCCGGTATCAGCGCACTGTCCGCCGCTTTCTGCGTAGAAGCATGTCTCGCTCAGGATGATGTCTCCCTCATCCTCAAGCTCATCCACCTTCACGCCGTCCTTGAACATGCCGATGACCTTTGCCTTGCATTCCCTGTCGGTATAGCCGGTGAACTTTGAATCTTCAACAAAGTCCATCAGATCCTTGGACTGGCCGTGCATGGACTGCAGGTTGCCACGGGCTTCCCTTGCTCTCTGCTTCTGGGCAGCCATTTCCTTTTCAAAGCCTGCGTCATCCACGGTATATCCCGCATCTCCGGCAATCTCGGTTGTCAGCTCACGGGGATAGCCATAGGTATCATACAGACGGAAGACAACCTCACCAGGGAGAACCTTGGTATCCTTGTGTGCTTCCAGCTCTTCATTGAGCAGTGCTTCAC
>OMUX01000392.1 GCA_900314345.1 uncultured Erysipelotrichaceae bacterium
AATTTATCATATTTCTTTATCACTCGTATTCCGATAATATCCTCTTTATCATATGTGCCTATATCGCGGATCCACTCTTGAAATATGTATTGACAGGATTCATTTTCAAAAAGCAAAGCTATTCCATGTATGTAGCTTGGGTTAAGGAATAACAAGCCACGCCAATGACTTTGATCCCAGGCGCCAAGGTTAATTACTGAAGAAGTTTGTATCTCTGAATTTGAGGAGATATCTTGCCTGATAGCGTCCGGTATTTTCTCAAAGATTATTTTGGAATGCTCTACAGTAGTATGGTTAGTAGTGGCTTCGGATTTTTCGTTTTCTGAAGAATACATAGGTTTGTGGTCTAGGAGCATTGACGTGACATCGCAATCCTCAACCAGTTTCTCATATGAGAATACATTTATTCCTAAAGTTTCTATAGCAATAAACACACTGTTGGCAAACGACTCAGTTCTTTGAAATATTTCATCTGATTCTACCAGTGCTTTGAACTTTTCGATGCTATTATCGTCATTAAACATTAAATCGCATATTGAGGCAATCAAAGACAAAATGCAATTTGAGAAATCCTCTTGTTGTTTAAGAATAGCAGAAGAATCATAGTCTCCAAATTTCATGGTGATGTAATTGCTTACGGGCCCTACTTCACAAAGGGCAAATGGCTGTTGCCCTGGAACATGTTGCAGATGTACAGTAATTTTTCCGGTAATAGATACCAACTGTTGAGAGACTGCGGTTCCAAAGAAACTTTCAATGCATGCTAAGACTGAACTGCTGATTTCAAGTTCACCATGCGAAAATGGTCCATCTGCGTCTACATATATGTGGCATCCTAAAACTGAAGTTTCAAACTCCAAGGAGCCTTCTACACCATACCAAGGTTGTGCTTTCATTTGCTCAAGAGCAGGTTGATTTTGCCACTTGCCAATAAAGCTATCTACATTATCCTTGCTTCCGCCATACTCTTGAAGCAGAACTTCATTGTAATGACCAAAATCGTAGTTTAAGGCAATATTGGAGAAGATATAGCCATTGTTTTTAAGATATTCTGGTAGCTGGAGCAAATATGTTTCCGTTTCGTGAGGCGTTCTAAAAATTTGAATACCGAGTAAAGCGTCATAGTGCCTATCTTCATTTTCAGTATTAGGAATTTCTTGTGGGTACAAAGATTTTGTTATTCCAAGAAATCGATCAAATATTAACGAGTTAATAACATGACCAAGCTGTAGTTCAACATACTTTAACGCGCTAGCACTGGCAATCATGGCAGGAGACATTTCGCCGTATTTCATATATTGATTCATGCAAAGGCAGAAATCAAATATATAAAAGTTCCTTGCAGCCCATAATAAATTTTCGCTTTCAAATAGTTTAGCAAGATGGAATATGACCTTGATAAGCAGGTCCTTATTTTCATTGTTGTATAGACTTATTAGGGTTCTGCTGTAATAAGAAATTGCTTTATACGGCTGTTCATTTTCTATGGTTTCAGCACGCTTCACCAACATTATGGCAGCAGATTGCTTTTCTTTTTTTGCGGAAGCTACAGAAACTGCCTTCTCAAATAGAGCATCGTATTTATTGCTCGCTGAAAAGATAGGCACTTCAACGATCATTTTGAAAATGTTTTCGAGGTTTAGGTCAATATGAAGATCACTTTGGTCAAGTAGTTTTATTAAGTCGTCAATAATTTCATCCAGTGGATCACCTGTAAAAACCCTTATGGGAAAATATGCTGCATTGGCTTCAAGGATTGTGTTAGGCTTTGAGGCATCAGAAATATATTGATTGTATTCTTCTTGTATGACTTTTAAATGTTCTCTTGCATTATAGAAAGACGCTAACGCTAATGGATCGTTGTCATATCGCTGGGAAGAATCAACATCGGTGTTCATCTTTGCCAATACCTTATCGGCAGACAGCTTATATAAATTCATCCACATTGTAATAAGGTTTTGGAAGAGATGGATGTTTTTGGTTGATGTTGCTAATCGTTCATATTCTTCATAGAACCGAACATATTCGTCTGGATCGTCATACCACCAAAATACTGTACGGGATGCTTCATAAATTGCGGATGCTTTATCAATGGTTAATCCATAGGTATTCGCTATTCTTTCACTCCGACGAATTAATCCTTTTACTTTTTCGTAAGGGTATTCCAATTCTCTAGCGAGCGTAACATTTTCAAGACTTAATTTGACAAGTT
>OMUX01000371.1 GCA_900314345.1 uncultured Erysipelotrichaceae bacterium
AATGCCTTTTCTCCCGGATAACCCGGTCATGCACAGACATACTGTATTTACGGCCACAGTCCGGACATTTCCACCATACCTTTTCACGGTAGGTTGACAATATATTGTCCGGATTAACGCCAATCAGCATGTTTTCTGCAGTACACCATTCTGCCATCAGATTCGGATGCTGTACCTTGAACGAATTGTAGCCTGGCAATACACGTTTTCCACTGCAGTACGGACAAGCGTCATCGCCAACCTGACGGTCACGTACTGATGCTGTATATATGCCATGACACACAGGACATTTCCAGCGTGCTTCATAGAACGCGTTTTTCATTACGGACTCAACGGGTCTCTCATCGGCCCATTCTTTCGCGAGCTCTGGGTCTGTCGTAGCAAGATCATTAAATCCAGCCAATGCGCGTTTGCCGCTGCAATACGGGCAGGCATCATCCCCTGCCTGCCGCTGGTTCACAGCATACACGTACAGTCCACCGCATTTATGGCATTTCCATTGCGCGATATACGCAAGGCTTTTACGCATCGTTTCGACAGGTCTTTCATCAGCCCATTCCTTGGCCAACTCCGGGTCTGTTGTGGCAAGATCATTGACACCCGCTCTGACCTGTTTCCCGCTGCAGTATGGGCATGCGTCGTCTCCTACCTGCCGCTGGTCAACAGGGCAATGGTAAGTTCCGCCGCACGTCGGACATTTCCATAATGCACGGTACGTATGATTTTTGGTCACGGTATGCACAGAACGTTCATCAGCCCACTCTTCAGCCAGCTCAGGATCCGTTGCCGCCAGATCATTGAACCCCTCAAGAACAGCGCCTTTATTGCAGTATGGACAGGAATCATCACCAACTTCCCGATCCCGCACCGGTGCTGAATATATGCCATGACACACCGGACAGCGCCATTTTGCCCAGTATGAAGTGTTCTTTCTGATTGTTTCTACAGGCTTTTCATCAGCCCATTCCTTCGCAAGCTCCGGATCAGTTGTCTTCAAATCATTAAATCCAGACAGAAGGCTGCCTCTGTTGCAGTAAGGACAGGAATCGTCGCCGATTTGACGTTGATTTACAGGGTAATGGTAGGTTCCTCCGCAATTCGGACATTTCCAAAGCGCCACATATGAGAAGTCCTTGGTTACCGACGAGGCCGGACGCCTGTCATCAGCCCATTCTTCAGCAAGTTCAGGATCGGTTGTAGCGAGATCGTTGTATCCTTCCAGAACACGCCCCTGATTGCAGTATGGGCAGGCATCATCACCGGGCTGACGGGCATAAACAGGAAACTGATACTGCCCATGGCATTTCGGGCAGATCCAGAATGCACTTTGCCTGGCTGTTCTCAAAATGGTTTCGGGGCCGCGGCCATTTGCTTCCGTATCCCATTCCTCAGCTAGCTGCGGTTCAACGGATGCCAGGTCATTGAAGCCGTCAAGCAGCCGTGCATTCCTGCAGTACGGACAGGAATCATCCCCGACCTCACGGTCATTTACAGCCCACCGATATGTACCACCGCATTTCGGGCATTTCCAAAGGGCTGAATATCCGCTTGTGCAGAGAACATCATCTGCCGAAACATCCGGATCAGCCCATTCTTTTGAAAGCTCAGGCTTAACCGCCTGCAGGCTGTTTACAGCGGGGTCGAGCTTTGTATTTGTGCAGATCAGGCATCTGAAATCATTACTTTTCAGCTGATCAACGGTGGCAGTGTAATGATGACCCTTCTCACATTTGAAATTCCAGATATCGTGATTTGTATTGAAGATATCTTCCGGACGCTTTTCGTTCCTGCTGTAGTCCCAGATGTCCTTTATCTGCGGATATGTCGTCAGAAGGTCATTTTCCCCTGTCTGCATGATCTTCCCGGCGCAGACCGGACATGTTCCGCCAATCCTGATATGGATAGCCACCGCCCTTTGAAAATGATGGCCATTATCGCAAACCAACCATGTTTCCGGATCAGAGCTCTTCGGGCTGATCTCAGACGCCTTCAGCTGATTGCGGGAGTCATCATACATGGGCGCAAACGCTGGATACAGAGCTTTGAAATCGTTGACCCCTGGAACAATCAATCTTCCACTGCATACAGGACAATGAAATCCATATGTATCGACAGAATCAAAGGTCATTTCAAAATGATGCCCCTTTTCACAGACCCATTTTGCCATAGAGGTGTCACTGGCTGAGTGATCATCAAATGGTGTTTCGTTATCCGCTGCGTAAAACCTTCTCAGTTCGGGATGTTTTTCAGAAAAGCGTTTTCTGGTTTTGCCATATGGATAGCATACGGGGCAGTCGCCATAGCCATTTGCCCGGTTATATACAGGTGCCTGCCATGTGTGCCCTTTGCTGCAGTGCCAGGCAACCATCACCTTTGAACCGGCTGTCACATCATATGGAGATACATCATTGCTGTCGTCCCACTCTGAAAGAAGCTCAGGATGCAATGCACCGAATGATTCTTCAGGCTTGACCTTGGTGCCATGGCAGTAAGGGCACCCATTATTTCCGGCATTAATTGAACGGATCATAGATGAAAGCGCTGCTTCAAATGAGCCGTGCTTCGGACATTCCCAGAAATACTTTTTCCGATAGCTGCCGCTTATATCATCCAGCGGCAGTTTGTTTTTTGGCGAATACAGTTCCGCAAGTTTCGGATACTGCTCACTGAACGGCCTGTTTCTGCGGTTTCCGGAGCATACAGGACATGCCGCAATGCGCCATCCACCATTTTCACGACGGATTCTACCGTAAATCGGCGCTGTCCATTCATAGCCGCAGACATGACATTTCCAGTTGATCCGTTTATGCGAACCGGCGCCTTCCTTTGACAGGTCAATATCCGGGTTAAGCTCGTCCAAAGCATCTTTGGCAAGCTCCGGATACAATGTTCTGAAATCATTGACGCCTGCATGAATAGCCATTCCGGTATCACATGCCGGGCATTTCCCGCGTGATTTATGGTTGTTGTTTCTTCCACGGACTGTGGCCTGCCATTCATAGCCGCATTTTGGGCATTTCCACCATACAATTGCATTTGATTTGACGCTGATCTCTTCGGGATTC
>OMUX01000374.1 GCA_900314345.1 uncultured Erysipelotrichaceae bacterium
AGGATATTTATCCTCAGGTGGACTACCAGGAAGACAATACCCTGTATGAAGGGCAGACGGAAATCAAGCAGAAAGGTGTCAACGGCAGCCGCAATGCCCTGTACGGGGAGAAGTGGATCAACGGTGTGCTTGTTTCAGGCTCCCTGATCTCCTCAGTGGATACCCTGCAGCCGATCAATGAGATCATTGCCGTCGGAACCCTGGAGGTACCGGGGGTAGGAACAGGAGAGTTCCGCTGGCCGGTGGACAATCCAAGCGTCAGCTGCCACTGGGGCTGCTACTATGGACACCGTGCCATCGATGTGGTCAATACCTATAATCCGTACGGCAATGTGTATGCCGCAGACCGTGGTGTCATTGAAGAGAATGACTACAATCCGGTTTCCGGCAACTACGTCGTCATCAACCATAACAACGGCTATCATACGTTCTACGGGCATATGAATGTGCCAAGCACGCTGCCTGTTGGAACGATTGTGGACAAGGGACAGTATATCGGACAGATCGGCATGACCGGAAGGGCAACCGGCCCGCATGTGCATTTCTTCATCGTGGATGATGAAAAGAACCGCTTTGATCCATGTGAAGGCTTCCTTGACTGTACGGTGTCCGTGCCATGATGAAGTTTGCATTGCTGGCTTCCGGCTCAAAGGGCAACTGTTTCCTTTTATGGGACGAAGCTTTGTTCCTGATGGTGGACTGCGGCAGCACGAAGCGGTGGCTGACCCAGGCCTTTCAGGAGGTGCATGCGGATCCTGCTGATCTTGATGCCGTGTTCATCACACATGATCACAGCGATCATGTCTCACAGCTGAAGATGTTCAGTGATCATGTGATCTATTCTCCCGTGGAGCTTGCCTTTGACAGCATCCGGGTGAAGAGTGAAGAGAAGATCACCCTGCGGCACATGACCGTAACACCGCTTGCTCTGAGCCATGATGCAAGGAATACCACAGGCTATGTCTTTCAGACCTGGCAGGAAAAGCTTGTCTACATCACGGACACAGGATATCTCAAGGACAGCTATCTGCCTTTGTTAAAAGGTGCAGACTATATCATCCTGGAAAGCAATCATGATGTCGGGATGCTGATGAATACCAGCAGACCCTATATGCTCAAGCAACGCATTGCTTCTGACAGCGGACATCTTTGCAACGAGGACTGTGCAGCCGTACTGGATGCGATCGTGACGGAAAAGACAAAGATGGTCGTGCTGGCACATATCAGCCAGCAGGCCAACACATATGAACAGGCACTGTCTGTCAGCAGGGATGTGCTTCTGAACCACAAGGGAACATTGAACAAGGACCTTGTGCTGAAGGCAGCGGAGCAGTTTGAAATCATCAAGGGAGGCACCTGGAATGAAGAAACTGATGGCAGTATGCATTGCTGTGCTGTTGGGCTGGAACGTATGGCTCACCTATAAGATCAACGGCAGCGGGAATACGATGCCTGCAGAAGAACAGGCATCAGAGACAAGCGGAAGCACGACGGTTGTCAACAATACCGTCACCGGCTATACCACGGATCTGACCAGCATGGTTTCCTCTGTGCAGGAACAGCTTGTCAGTGTGAAGGTGATGGATGAAGAGGGCAGTGTTGTCTATGAACAGACCGGCAGTATCTATAATGCAGAACGTGATGGATGCTGGATTCTGACCAGTGCGGAGCATCTTCCTGAGCATACCCTGCAGGTGGTCTTCTACAACGGCATCAGTGTGGATGCAGAGCCTGCAGGCTTTGACATGCAGAATGACATTGCGCTCCTGCTTTGCCATCCTGAGTTTGAAGTGGCTGAACTTTCCCTGGGGGATTCCTCCCTTGTGAAACAGGGCGAGTATGTGGTGATACCCGGTGCTACACAGGTGCGTACACAGAACGGTTCTGTCAGTTTCGGTGTTGCCTCCATGCCTGCCCAGCTGTTGAGCACAGGCGGTGAGGAACGCTCCTGGATGAGCAGTGTGCTGACGACAGATGCCGTGCTTGCAAGGGATTGCAACGGTGCACCTCTGGTGAATCTTTCCGGGGAGCTGATCGGCATGATGAGCAGCCGTCTTTCAACACTTTCCTCAACCTATGGCATGAATGCGGCAGTCAGTGTGAATGAGATCAGGCATGCGGCAGAACAGATCATGCAGAACGGAAGCGTGGAACGCGGGTATCTGGGGGTTGTGGGCAAGGATGTATCCTCCCTTGAAACCTATCAGAAGAGTGCCTTGAACATGACACTGGATACACTGGACGGGGTTCTGGTGGTGGATTGTGCAGCGGATTCACCAGCTGCTTCTGCCGGTATTCAGGCAGGAGACGTCATTTCATCCATTGGTGAAACGAAGATTGCTTCGTTATCTGATCTTGTGGATTTCCTCTATACATGCACACCGGGTCAGGAAGCGGAGATCAACATCATCCGTTCCGGAGAAAGCATTGCAGTGAAGGCGGTGCTTGGATGATCCGCATCATTGCATGCGGGAAGGTGAAGGATGCCTGGCTGCGGAAAGGGATTGAAGAATATGCGACCAGAATCCGTCCATATGATAAGATAGAAATTGCAGAAGTACCCGACGAGAAAGCGCCGGACAGCAACTCTGCAGCTGAAAATGAGCAGGTGAAGCTGATTGAGGGGGAACGCCTGCTGAAGAAAATCAATGATGGAGATTATGTGATCCTTTTGGATCTTGCAGGAAAGGAATGCGATTCCATCGCTCTTTCCGAAAGGATTTCATCTATTTATACCTATGGGAAAAGCCGCATTGACTTTGTGATCGGGGGTTCTCTGGGAGTCAGTGAAGCATTGATCAGAAGAAGTGATTTCCGCTGGAAGCTGAGTTCAAATACCTTTCCGCATCAGCTGTGCAGACTGCTGGTGCTGGAACAGATCTACAGAAGCTTCCGTATACTGCATCATGAACCATATCATAAGTAAGGTGAGCTGAAGTGAAAGAATACAAAAGCCTGATGAACAGGATGATTCTCACAACCGTTGCCATGGTCCTGGCCATGACGGCTTTGTTAATGGGTTTCTTCATCGACCGTTCGGACAATTCCATGCTGGATCTTACCGTGCGCATGATCAATACGGATGCGGACCAGCTCAGGCTCAATATCAACAACTACTTCACCACCGTACAGAACACGGTCTCCCTGATGTTTGCGGATGAAGCGTACTACGGCTATGATGCAACGGATGAATCCATTGATGACTATGACCGCATCCAGAAGGAAAAGGTCATTACAAACCGTATTCAGGATATTGCATTGAATGAGAACTTCTCGGACTTCGGTGTTGTCTATGCCAATGACAAAGCACTCGGCTGGATCTCGCAGACAACAAGTGCAGTGTTCAAGGACGGCGGCATCTATGATGAATTTGCTTCATCCATCGCGGATGAAAATACACAGTCCGGCTGGTCGTACGGACACAGGGGAAACTATGAGCGCCTGTATTATGTGCAGCGTCTCAATGAGCATGCCGTTGTTGTGACAAGCTTCTATACCAGTGAGCTTGAGGCGGTATTCGACCAGACAGATGAACTCAGCGAGATGACGATCCGTCTTCTGAGCGATGATGATACGATCCTGTTTTCCACGGACAGAGACGAGGTAGGAACCGTCCTGCCGGCAGACATGCAGGCGATGATCAGCGGTCTTGGCGCTGCTTCCGTCACCAATGCCGACCAGATCGCTGCCGTGCAGTACTGCAGCAACCACTGGCGTCTTCTTTGTTCCATTCCGACCAGGACTGTGCTTTCCTCCAGCTATTCCCTCAGAAGAACCGTGATGCTGCTGGTGATCCTGGTACTGTCTCTCTTTGTCATTTTCTATTTCATCTATTATCATCGCATCTTCAGCCGCAATGTCGGCTCTCTGGTGGAAGACCTCAGCAACAAGGCGGATATTGATCAGCTTTCCGATGTATTCAACAAGATGACCATGCAGACAAGGTCTGAGGAGAGAAGACAGCAGATTGCGGCAGACAGCTATGTGTCCGTCATCATGCTGGACCTGGATGATTTCAAGAACATCAATGATACTCAGGGACATATGTATGGTGATCAGGTGATCCAGCGCATGGGAACGATTCTGAAGCATACTTTCCGGAAAGAGGATGTCTACGGCAGGGTCGGCGGTGATGAGTTTGCGGCTTTCGCAGATCTTGCCACAACGGATCCGAAGGAAGCAGAAGAAAGAGCGAAGATGCTTGTCGCGCGTTTCTTCCGCCTGTTTGATGATGAATTCGAAAAGGATCAGGAAAAGTGCAAGGTGTCAGCGAGCATCGGCGTGAAGACGGCGAAAGCGTCTGAGTATACATTCAATCAGCTGTATGCGGCAGCGGATGAAGCGCTGTACCACAGCAAGCAGAACGGAAAGGGAAGGGCGAGCTATGCTGAAGAATAACCGCAGAGGCGCTGCTTCCACAGCGATCATGATTGCCGTGATCATATCGTTCCTTCTGTGTCTTCTGGTGGAAGGATTCATGCCTGTGGCAAGAAGAAGCAGAACGGCAAAAATCCAGGAAGACAATACTGTTGATATCAGCATCTCCTGGTGGGGAAACGACCCGAGACATGAATATACGCTGGATGGTCTGGATCTGTTCATGGAAAAGAATCCTGACATTCATGTCAGCCATACCTTCGGTGTATGGAACGGCTATGAAAAGCGCATGAACATCATGATGCTTTCCAGCCGTCAGTCAGATGTCATGCAGGTTAACTACGGCTGGCTGGATACCTATTCACCGGACGGCAGCGGTTTCTATGACCTGAGTACGCTTTCTGATGTCATTGACTTTTCCAACTTCACGGATGCGGACCTTGAAACAGGCAGAAGAAACGGTGTGCTGAATGCCCTGCCGATTGCCTACAATACACCGGTGATCCTTCTGAACAAGACGATCTATGACAGATACGGCCTGGATCTGCCGCAGAGCTGGGATGATTATTTCAAGGCTGCTGAGGTCATGTCAAAGGACGGCATTTATCCGATCTCCATGGTAAAAAAGCAGGCGTGGATGCTTCTCCTGGCATGGTATGAGCAGAAGACAGGAGTCTCTGTCTTCTCAGAGGACAACAAAGTACAGATTGATGAAGAAGGCGTGAAGGAGATGCTTGTCTTCTATAAATCACTCATTGATGCAAAGGTCATGCCGCCGCTGGATGATTCAGGTTCACAGTTCAACAGCGGTGAATCAGCAGGAACCATGTGCTGGATTTCTGATTCCCAGAGATATACAGGAAGTTACGGGGATGAGATCATGATCGGTGACATTCCGATGATGGATGGCGCAAAGAGCACCGGATGGTATATGAAGCCGGCGACCATGTGGGCAATCTCTGATCACTGCATGCATCCGAAAGAGGCAGGAAAACTGCTCAATTTCCTGCTCAATGATCCTGACTTTGCCCTGCTTGCAGGAACAGAGAAGGGGATTCCGGTATCCAAGGCTGCCAAGGAGGCACTTGAACAGGCAGGAAAGACGGATACCATCGCAGCTAAAGCGGATGCGAAGATGTTTGCGGATATTTCAAAGCTGAAGCAGGTTGTTCCGGGCGTGGAGAAGAGTGCATATATTGACGGTTTCAAGGATGCTTCGGATCTGTATATCTATGACCGGGCGGACCTGGATGAATGTGCACAGCAGGTCATGGATATCCTGAACGGAAATTAATGGCATTGATAAAAATGTAACCGCTTGTAGTTTGAGGTGGTTTGCGTTACTATCATCTTAGTATTGATACGGAGGAAAACTATGAAGCAGATTTCTGTCACTGTTGTTGATCCGGTAGGATTACACGCACGTCCCGCTACTGTTGCAGTCAATGCAGCAAGCAAGTTCAAGAGCGAAGTCAAGGTCTCCTATAAGGGCCGCACCGTCAACATGAAGTCCATCATGGGCGTCATGTCCCTGGGCATCCCGACACAGTCCGAGATCACCGTTTCCACAGAGGGTGAAGACGAAGACGTTGCCATCAAGACCATTGAAGAAGTTCTTCGTGCTCAGAAGGTCATCGCTTAATCTATCCGAATCACAAAGGAAAGGCTGCAGATCATTCCGCAGCTTTTCTTTTGGCCTATAATCCTTCTATGAAGACATTTTCTGTATGGCCTGCACTCCTGTATATCATTGCCGGATGCTATGACAATTACCGTGATGTGAAAGGGCAGAGCAGGTTCATCAAACCGTTTCTGATGCCGATGCTTGCCATATGGTATCTCTTGACAGCTGATCCGGTTCAGGTACCGGTGCTGTCAGGCATATTCTTCGGCTGGCTGGGCGACATCTTCTTAATGACAAAGAATCACGTCATGCAGAAGCTTGGCATTCTTTCCTTCCTGCTTGGCCACCTTGCATACCTTTATGCGTTTATTCATGGAGGCATTGCCTTTCATCCGGCTGCTGTTCTTGTTCTTGCGGGGTATGTTCTCTGGATGGTCCAGCTGTTCAGGAAGCTGAAGCCTGCTTCCCGTGCAGATCTTGTAGTACCGGGTTTCATCTATGGCTGTGTGATCCTGTGCATGAGCTTCGCTGCGTTTCTCAACGCAGTGAAAACAGGTTCTTATACTGGCTGGATCGGTTCCCTGCTGTTCTGCATTTCCGACAGCAATCTTGCATTGCGCGGATGCAAACTGACCAAGGTCAATCTTGTTATGAGCACGTATATCCTTGCCCAGCTGTTCATCGTTCTTTCCTTTGCCTGAAAGGCAGAAGGCATCCTGACGTGCATCCTGACACTGCTGTGCTGCCGGCTGCTATGCGGCAGAGATGATCGTGAACCAGCATGCCTTTTTCATGGATGTGTGGATGGTAAAATGGATCGTGATGGCTTTCCTTGCCGGTTTCATCTTCGGCTATGGTGCCTGGATTGCACGCCATGGGAAAGGACTGGTGAAATACATCAGACTGAACCTGATGCCTGCGGTTTTCTTCTCGGAAGGCATGTACAAGGTGATTCATATCCAGGATTACATGCACATGAAGGGCGGCATCGCCATGACTGTGTGCATCGGCATCCTGCTGTATGCCATGATGAACAGACGGAAATCCTTCCGGTGGAGGAACCTTGTCTCTTTCCTTGGGCTCAGTGTCCTTGGCATCCTTGGCTTCACTGTTCCTGGAATCATCCTGGACTGACTGACAGTCGGAAATATTGAAGAATGCTTCAATGTACCCCTGCAATGATGGTATGATTTAGCTGTTAGCGAGGTAGCTTCGACCATGGACCGGACAAGGATCATTGAAGATTTTCATGAAGGGCATTGCTGCAATGCATATGAGATGTTCGGGGCGCATTTTTCATTTGAAGGCGGAGAAGGCGTCCGTTTTACTGTTTACGCGCCGCATGCGCGCTCTGTTTCCGTGATCGGCGGCTTCAATCACTGGGACAATAACGCCAACCCCATGCAGAGGACGGAATATGACGGTGTATGGTCTGTCTTCATCAAGGGTGTGCAGGAGTGGGAAACCTACAAGTATCACATTGAAGACAAGAAGGGAAGCTTTCTGGACAAGGCGGACCCTTATGCCTTCTACAGTGAGACAAGGCCGCAGACTGCCTCCAAGGTCTACAATCCTCATGACATTCACTGGACAGACCGGAAATGGATGGAACAGCGGACACGCTGCTATGACAAACCTGTATCCATCTATGAGGTTTATGCCGGCGGCTGGAAGCACAACGGGGAATATCCGTATACCTACGGCATGATGGAGGAAAACCTGCTTCCCTACGTCAAGGAACATGGCTTTACGCATATTGAGATGATGCCGTTGAATGAGTATCCGTTTGACGGTTCCTGGGGATACCAGGCAAGCGGGTATTTCTCCGTGACATCCAGATATGGCAATCCAACGGAGTTTGCCTCCTTTGTCAATGCCTGCCACAGGGAAGGCATTGGTGTGATCATGGACATGGTGCCGGTGCACTTTGTCAAGGATGCCTTCGGACTGCGGTACTTTGACGGTGAACCGCTGTATGAATATACGAAGAAAGAGGATGCAGAGAGTCAGTGGGGCACCATGAACTTCGACCTCTGGAATGAGGAAGTACGGTCCTTCCTGATCAGTGCGGCGATGTTCTGGTGCGATGTGTATCACATTGACGGCATCCGCATTGACGCCGTCAGCAACCTGATCTACTGGGGCGGCAACAAGAACCGGGGCACCAATGAAGGTTCCCTGAATTTCATCAAGCGCCTGAACTGGTATATCCACCGTGAATATCCTTCGGTCATGATGATCGCCGAGGACAGCTCTGATTTTCCGAAGGTGACTGCCTCCACACTGGACGGCGGCCTGGGGTTTGACTACAAATGGGACCTTGGCTGGATGAATGATACCCTGAAATACTATGAGAAGGACCCGATCTACCGTTACTATGAGCATTCCAAGCTGACATTCTCCATGGCCTACTACTACAGCGACAGGTTCCTGATGCCGCTGAGCCATGATGAGAATGTCCATGGCAAGAAGACGGTCATTGACCGGATGTGGGGAAGCTATGAACAGAAGTTCTCCCAGGTCAGGAACCTGTATGCCTATATGTTTGCCCATCCTGGCAAGAAGCTGAACTTCATGGGCAATGAGATTGCAAGCTTCCGTGAATTTGATGAGAAGAAGGAGCTGGACTGGTTCCTGCTGAAATACCCGATGCATGATTCCTTCCTGCGTTTCTTCTCTGACCTTAACCATCTCTATCAGAAGCATTCTGCGCTGTATGAAAGAGACTATGCAGCACATGGCTTCCGCTGGGTGGATGCGGACAATGCAAAGCAGTCTGTGTACTCTTTCCTGCGTTTTTCAGATGATGAAACGTTATTATGCATTATGAACAACACAGGAACGGATTATCCGGTGTATGATATACCGGTTAACAAAGCAGGCAGGTGGGAAGAAATCCTGAACACGGAAGACGGCATCTACAGCGGATGCGGCATGATCAACAAGGATCCGCTGAAGGCTGTGCGCCGGCAGGTGAAGGATGATGTGCTTCCGTATCAGATCACCATTCATCTTGCGCCGTTTGCCTGTGCATGGTTCTGCTATAAGGAAACAGAAAAGAGTCATCCTCAGGGATAAGGAGAAAAAACAATATGTTCAAGAACAAGCAGGAATTCAAGAAGGAGTTCAGTCAGCGTCTGGTAGAAGCCTACGGTACAACCGTAGAACAGACACATCCGACCGAGAAGTACATGGTTCTCGGCGAGATGGTGCGTGATTATGCCAGTGTCAACTGGAAGGACACCAAGGTTGCCATCGGAAAGCAGCAGGCAAAGCAGGTCTATTACTTTTCCATGGAGTTCCTGCTGGGCAGAAGCCTGACCTCCAACCTGCAGAATCTTGGCATCTATGACATCGTGCGCAAGGGACTGGAAGAACTTGGCATTGACTATGACAACCTGGCCGCTATGGAAAAGGATGCCGGTCTTGGAAACGGCGGCCTTGGCCGTCTTGCGGCATGCTTCATGGATTCCGCTGCCACAGAGAACCTGCCGGTCAACGGCAACTGCATCCGCTATCAGTGCGGTCTGTTCCGCCAGAAGATCGATGAAAACGGCGATCAGGTTGAAATGCCTGACATGTGGCTGCGCATCGGAAATCCCTGGGAGATCAGGAAGCCCAAGCACAGTGTGGATGTTTCCTTCTGGGGCAATGTGGAAGTCAACGGGGATGAAAACGGAAACCTGCATTTCCATCATGTGAATGCAGAGCATATCCTTGCTGTTCCGTATGACATGCCGATGATCGGTGCCCATACGAGAATGACAAACACGCTGAGGCTCTGGAATGCTGAACCTGCGGATGAAGCACCTTCCGGCATGGACTATCGTGAATATCTTTCCGAAGTCAACCAGATCTGCCTGAACGTCTATCCGGATGACTCCACCCAGGAAGGCAAGTACCTGCGTCTCAAGCAACAGTACTTCTTTGTGTGTGCAGGCGTGAACTCCATCATCAATTCCCATCTCAAGCAGTACGACAGCCTGGACAACCTTGGCGAGAAGGTACAGATCCAGCTGAACGATACACATCCTGTTCTGGCCATTCCGGAGCTGATGCGCGTGCTGATGGATGACTATGGCTACCAGTGGACGCATGCCTGGGAGATTACAAAGCAGGTCATGGCCTATACCAACCATACCGTCATGTCCGAGGCACTGGAGAAGTGGCCTGAGGAATATATCCAGAACCTGCTGCCGCGCATCTACATGATCATCACGGAGATCAACAACCGTTATCATAACTGGGTCATGGAAACTTACGGGAATCAGGACAGCGGTCTGTGGGACCGTGTGAAGATCATTGACTCCGGCATGATCCACATGGCAAGGCTTGCCATTGTGGGTTCTCACAGTGTCAACGGTGTTGCCCGCATTCATACAGGACTTCTGGAGACGGACCTGTTCCGTGATTACTATGCGATGTGGCCGGAGCGTTTCTCCAACAAGACAAACGGCATCACACCGAGAAGATGGATGCTGTACAGCGATCCGGAGCTGCGTTCCCTGCTGGATGATACGATCGGCTGGGAGTATGAGAGGAACTTCGACAAGATCAGCAGGCTCATGGATCATGTGGATGATCCGGCTGTCCAGGATCGTTTCCTTGAGGTCAAGCACAAGCGCAAGGAGGCACTGGCAGACTATATTCATCACACAACCGGTGTCATCGTTGATCCGGACAGCATCTTCGATACACAGGCCAAGCGTCTGCATGCATACAAGCGTCAGCTGCTCAACATCCTGCAGGTCATCTATCTGTATCAGCGCATGAAGGAGGATCCTTCCTTCCGTATTTATCCGCATACATACATCTTTGCGGCAAAGGCTGCGCCTTCCTATACATTTGCCAAGAAGGTCATCAAGCTGATCAACTGCGTGGCAGCCAGGGTGAACAATGATCCGGATGTCAACGATGTCCTGAAGGTTGTCTTCCTGCCGAACTATTCCGTATCGATGTCTGAGATCCTCATGCCGGGCAGCGATGTCAGTGAACAGATCAGTACTGCCGGCAAGGAGGCAAGCGGCACCGGAAACATGAAGTTCATGATGAACGGTGCTCTGACCCTTGGCACGATGGACGGTGCCAATGTGGAGATCGATGAGCTTGTCGGAAGGGAAAACGATGTGATCTTCGGACTGACCGTGGATGAGATTCCTTCCTTCAGGGATGGATATCGTGCATGGGACTGGTATAATAACGACGCCCGTATCCACAAGGCAATGGATTCACTGATCAACGGGTTCTGGAACGGAAACAAGGATGATTTCAGAATCATCTATGATGAGATCATCATCAAGAATGATGAGTATCTGGTTCTGGCGGACTTCGATGCCTATGTCAAGGCACAGGAAGAGATCAGTGCAAAGTATCAGGACAGACGTGCGTGGGCAAAGAGCTGCCTCATCAATATTGCAAAGTCTGCTTATTTCTCCAGCGACCGTACCATCCGTCAGTATGCGGATGAGATCTGGGGAATCAAGCCTCTGAAGATCCGCAGGTAATCAGTCCCGCCTGGGCGGGCAGGAACGACTATGGCAAACATACAGGCATTTCTCGATGATTTTGGAAGCATAAGGGTAATTGTGAACCGGAATTTCTTCAACGGAAACACCGGCGGCTTTTACCTTGCCACGGAAGACGGACAGTGTCATGACTGCGTGGTCCGCAATGTGGAGGATCATGAGCGGGAGAAGGTCTATGACCTGACGATCCCGACGGATCTGAGCTTCGGGAAGAACCTCATCCTGTATGACAACCATGGACAGTCTGTGCCGGTGGTGACAAGGTATATTACACAGACGGAGGAATTTGACCGTCAGTTTGATTATGACGGTGATGATTTAGGCTGCCTGTACAGCGAGGATCATACGGATTTTGCATTGTGGGCTCCGACGGCAGTGTCCGTCATCCTGCGCATCCGTGATGATCATGACCATATTTCACTTCTTTCCATGAACCGCACTGCCCGTGGTGTATGGCGTGCACGGGCACAGGGAAATCTGAAGCATGCCACATATGTCTATCTGATTGAAAGAGACGGGCAGATCGTTGAAACAACGGATCCCTATGCCCTGAGTTCCACGGCTAACGGCAGGGAATCAGCTGTCATTGATCTCAGCGAGATCATGAAGATTCCGGATCCGGGTGCCTGATGGACGCTGCGTGTTCCTACGGATGCGATCATCTATGAGTGCAGCATCCGTGATATGACAAGCTCCGTGCAGACAGGCACCAGCACCCACGGGAAATTCATTTCCCTGACCCAGAGGCATACCTCCTGGAAGGGCATGCCGACAGGTCTTGACTATCTCAGAAGCCTGGGTGTGACGCATGTGCAGATCCAGCCGGTCAATGATTTCCAGACCGTGGATGAAGGACGTCCGGAACGTTCCTACAACTGGGGCTATGATCCTTCTCAGCTGCTTGTTCTGGAAGGCTCCTATGCAACGGATGCGAAGAATCCCTATACCCGCATGACGGAGTTCCGCAGGATGATTGCGGCGCTGCATACAGCCGGCCTCAAGGTGAATACGGATGTGGTGTTCAACCACATGTATGATGCCAAGGGATGTTCCCTGGACAAGACGGTTCCGTATTACTATTTCCGCTTTTCCAACGGCTATTATTCCAACGGCAGCGGATGCGGGAACGACCTTGAAAGCAGAAGACCCATGCTCAGGAAGTATTTCATGCATGTGGTCCGCACCTGGATGCAGGTATACGGTGTGGACGGCTTCCGTTTTGATCTGATGGGCATCCTGGATGTAGATACCATGAATGCCATTGCCGCAGCTGCACGCGGCATCAAGAAGGATGCGATGATCTACGGAGAAGGCTGGGATATGCCGACCGCCATGGACGGCAAGTTCAAGGCCAAGATCTACAACCAGCACCATATGCCAAGCATTGCGCATTTCAATGATACCTTCCGCGATACTGCAAAAGGCAGGACCAGTGATGACTGTCGTTATGACAAGGGGTATCTGACCGGAAACCTGGGCATGGCCTTTGACATGTGCTCGTGTCTTTCCGGAAACTCCATGGGAGAACCGTATTTCAGACGGTTTGATTCTCCTTCCCAGTCGGTGAACAATGTGGAGACGCATGATAACTCCACCGCATGGGACAAGATGCATGCCTGCTGTGCAGATGAGCCGCGTGAAATCCGTATGAAGCGCATGAAGATGCTCAACTGCAGTGTACTGCTGGCACAGGGGATTCCGTTCCTTCATGCCGGCCAGGAATTCTGCGGTACCAAACAGGACAATTCCAACTCCTACAATGCAGGGGATGTCATCAACCAGATGAACTGGGACAGGATGATCCTCAACATGGAAGTCCTGGATTATACAAAGAAGGCAATCCAGCTCAGAAGACGCTACCAGCAGTTCCGTTTCTGCAGTGCTTCCCAGCTGGACCAGTATGTCAGATTCTCAGTGGTGGACGGGTGTGTGGTGTTCTATGACATCAACTATCCGGATACCATGCATGGATGTTCTCAGATCCGGGTGATCATCAACCCTTCCCTGGATTACCGCTACTATCAGTTCGACGGAGAATGGAATGTCCTCTTTGATGAAAACGGCAACAGTCATGATGAGGTCACAT
>OMUX01000379.1 GCA_900314345.1 uncultured Erysipelotrichaceae bacterium
AGAAGGAAACAGGAGTGAAATAACATGCCAGATCTTGATCCGATCTATATTACCGGCCACCAGCATCCGGATACGGATTCCATCGTATCCGCGATTGCCTATGCCTTCTTCAAGCGCTGCCAGGGAAAGAAGGCCATTGCCTGCAGGCTGGGGGATGTGAACAATGAAAGCAGGTATCTTCTCAACCGGTTCCACTATGAAGAACCGATGCTGCTGAAGGATGCCAGGAAGACGTTAGGAGAGATAGAACTGGATTCCCCGATTTCCATCACTCCGGAGACAACAGTGCTGGAGTGTGTGCGGCGCATGCATGCCGAAGAACGCTTCAGCTATGCCGTGGTGGACGAAAAGGGAAAGGTGACGGGCATTGTCAGTTCCACAAACCTTGCCAACATCGGCCTTGGCGATACCGCTGCTGAAATCGAGCTTTTAAAACATACACCGGTCTTTGATATTGCTGAAAGCATCAACGGCACGATCATCTATGATGACAAGGATATACACATCAACGGCAAGACCAGCATCATTGCCATGAGCCAGGCCGGCACTGCCAACTATGATGTACAGGATCGTATCGTCATCATCGGTGATGATGCAAAAGGACAGATGGATCTGATTGAAAAGGGTGCCGGAATGCTCATTGTCGTATGGGCGAAGATGATCGATGCGGATGTGCTGATCAGTGCAAAGCAGCACCATGTGCCGATCATCATCTCGGGACATGGTGTGATGAATACCTCCAGATACCTGTTCCTTTCCCCGCCGGTCCGGTTGATCATGCAGACAAAGCCGGTATGCTTCAGGGAAAGCGATCTTGTTGAGGAAGCCGGAAAGAAGATGCTCAAGACAAGATACCGGAGTTATCCTGTCGTTGATGCCAATGGTGTGCTGAAAGGCTATGTCAGCCGTGCCCACATCATGGACTACAAGAACAAGCGGATCATCCTGGTGGACCACAATGAGTTCTCCCAGTCCGTGCCGGCCATTGAAAAGGCACAGATCCTTGAGGTTGTTGACCACCACAGGATCAATGACTTCGCCACATCCCAGCCGGTATCCTTCCGCAATGAGATCGTGGGTTCCACGGCAACGATCATTGCGACGATGTTCCGTGAAAACCAGATCCTGATGCCGAAGGAACTGGCAGGACTGCTGCTAGGTGCGATCCTCAGCGATACCCTGATCTTCCAGTCTCCGACGACCACGCAGAAGGACAGGGATACAGCCAATATCCTGGCTGCTCTGGCAGATCTTGACATCGATACCTTCGGCAAGGAGATGTTTGCGGCCGGTGCAGCAGGTGACAACCGTTCCATCCATGACATGATCGTCTCTGATATCAAGTACTACGATATCAACGGCGTGCATACCATGATTTCCCAGGTCATCGTCTATTCCGCCAAGGAAATGAATAAACGCAGAAAAGAGATTCAGACGGATATTGATACGCTTGCCGCAAAGAAGGAACTCGGACTGCTGTGTGTGGCATTTACTTCCGTCATTGAAGACGGCAGTGTGTTCTATGCCGGAGGGGAGAAGGCAGACAAGGTTCTGGAAGCTTTCCCGGGTCTCCATGAACTGCAGCCTGGCATTCTTTCCAGAAAGAAGCAGATCCTGCCGAAGATCACTGAAGCCGTCTCAGACTGACAGCAAAAAGGAGCTCATTCCTTCACGGGAGTGAGCTCCTTTTCAGCACAGCTGATATAATGCTGAACGCTTTTCAGCGTTGCCATTTTTTCTTCTTCACTCAACGGTCTGGCCGCTTTGGCAGGACTGCCCATGATCAGAACACCCGGCGGGAATACCTTGTTCTGGGTGACAAGGGAACCTGCCGCAACAACGGAATCGTCATTGATCACGGCACCGTTCATGATGATGGCACCCATGCCGACCAGTACCCGGTTTCCGATCGTGCAGCCATGGATGATGGCATTGTGGCCGATCACCACATCTTCACCGATCGTTACCGGATGATCCGGATCCCCGTGGAGTGTGCAGTTGTCCTGCACATTGGAACGAGAGCCGATCCGGATGGGAATGTTGTCGCCCCGGATCACAGCATTGAACCAGACACTGGCGTTTTCCCCAAGCTTCACGTCACCAAGGACGTGTGCGCCTTCTCCGACATACCAGGTCATTTCGTTTCACTCATTTCCTGCTGAATCAATGCAGCTTCCTTTTCATCCACCTGCAGGATCTTCAGTGCTGTTTCAAGATCCCATCCGGTAAG
>OMUX01000390.1 GCA_900314345.1 uncultured Erysipelotrichaceae bacterium
AATCCTATGGCTATACCTTCCGTTCCCAGACGGACTCTGAAGCGGTTGTTCTTCTGCTGGATTACTACTACAGGAAGGACAAGGATCTTTTCAAGGCACTGAAGAAGACACTGAAGAAGCTGCAGGGATCCTGGGCACTGTGTGTGGTATCGGTGTTTGAACCGGATACCATCTATGTTGCCAAGAAGGAATCACCGATGGTCATCGGAAAGTCCAAGGAAGGCACATTCTGTGCCTCGGATGCACCGGCACTGCTGGTGTATACCAATGACATCCTGCCGCTTTCTGACGGGGACATGGCAATCCTGAAGCCGGAAAGCCTGCGTGTGTTTGACAAGACAGGAAAGGAAAAGGAAGCGCGTTTCATCCGTTTCCCTTATACGGTGCAGGCAGCCCAGAAGGGCGGCTATGATTCCTTCATGATGAAGGAAATCCATGAACAGCCCACAGCAATCAAGGAAACACTGCGCGGAAGGTTCCGCGGCACAAAGCCTGTGATGCCGAAGATCGATGAGCTGAAGACAGACTGGAGCAGCGTGAACCAGATTGTCTATACCGCCTGCGGCACAGCCTACCATGCATGCATCTATGCAAATACACTGATGCAGAAGATGGTGCCGTTGTTCACCTATGCCCAGCCGGCCAGTGAGTTCCGTTATTGCAATCCGCATGTGGATGAACATACGGTATGCATCTTTGTCTCCCAGTCCGGTGAGACAGCGGATATCCTTGCGGCACTGAAGCTTGCCAAGGCAAAGCACTGCACGACGATTGCGGTTACCAATGTGCTTGGTTCAAGCATCTCCCGTCTTGCGGATGCAGTCATCTATACCGCTGCCGGTCCGGAGATCTCCGTGGCTTCCACCAAGGCATACACCACACAGCTTGCGCTCCTGTATGTGCTGAACCTGAAGATCGCTTCCTTGCTTGGATATCCTGTCAAGGGCATGACAAAGATCGTCAAGGGACTCAGGGAGCTGCCGGATGCCGTGGAAGAGACTATGAAGATGCAGCCGGAGATGGAGAAGCTGGCAAAGCTTCTGATGGATCAGAAGGATGCCTACTTCATCGGCAGGCAGCTGGACTATCCAAGTGCTCTGGAAGGTTCCCTGAAGCTCAAGGAAATCTCCTATGTCCATGCGGATGCCTACTTCGGCGGTGAACTCAAGCATGGACCGATTGCCTTGATTGAAAAGAAGACGGTAGTGGTGGCCATTGCCACACAGCCGGATGTTGCCGCAAAGACAATCTCCAATATCCAGGAGACCGTGGCACGTGGTGCAGAAGTGATCCTGATCACAGACCAGGAGATTCCTGTTACAGGTTTCAAGCATGTCCTGCGGATTCCGCAGGTGCTGCCGGAGCTTGCCGGAATTCCGGTGGCTGTGCTGTGCCAGCTGTTTGCCTACTATACAGCAAAGGAAAAAGGCTGCGACATTGACAAACCGCGCAACCTTGCAAAATCTGTAACTGTTGAATGAGAATCAGTCAGCCAGATCCTTCGGATGATGAATCAGGAGGGTCTGGTTTTTTCCTTTGTTCTTGCATGCATACAATGCACGGTCCGCACCGCTGGTGAAATCCCAGACGCGGCTGCGGTAGTCGGGAATACGGGAGAAGATTCCCTGGGAGATGGTGAAGGATGGAAGGGAGGAAGCCTCGGTCTTTTCCTTGATCAGGGCATTGAGCTTTTCAGCATCTGCCAGAAGCTCCTCGTCGCTTTTTCCCTTTCGGATGAGGATGAACTCATCACCGCCGTATCTTGCGGCAATGGTGTTTTCATCTGTCAGGGTATTCATGGCTTCTGCCAGGCAGATCAGCACCTGATCGCCGGTCTGGTGACCATAGGTGTCATTGATCTGCTTGAAGTTGTCGATATCGAGCATTTCAACCGAAAATGATGTCTGGCTGCTGAAGGCCTTGTCGAAGAAGATGTCTGCTTTTTCATTCATGACCCTTCTGTTGCAAAGACTTGTCAGGGCATCGGTATCGGCGAGCTTTTCCAGGCGGGCAATAGAACATTGCAGAAAGACTTGCCCATGAACAGGGCATCCGTATTTCGCATGTATGTGCAAGGAATACTTCAAGACTTGCCTTCAATGGATCAGGCAGAGTCTTAAGGGGATGGGAGTTATCAAAGGATACACCGTATGATGTCTGTATGTTTCCCGGAGGCAAGTATTACAA
>OMUX01000329.1 GCA_900314345.1 uncultured Erysipelotrichaceae bacterium
CCCTTCGGGAAGATCCGTAATGATATCTGTCATGGAAGCCTTGCGGTAGAGAACACGTTCTGTTTCACTTTCCGGTTTCAGATTTCTTTCCTGCAGCAGCTTCATGCATTCTTCATAGGGAAGCGGCTTTGAGTACCAGTAGCCCTGGATCAGAGCACATCCGTTGTTTTCCAGGAATTCCACTTCTTCCTTTGTTTCTGCGCCTTCTGCCAGCGGCTCAATGCCGATTTTCTTTGCCATGGAGATCACAGCCTGGATGATGGACTTTGCCGTATCGGTAAAGGAAGAAAGGAACGCCATGTCGATCTTGAGAACATCAAAGTGGTAGTCCTTGAGGACGTTCAAAGAGGAATAACCGCTTCCGAAGTCGTCGATCCAGATCTGATAGCCAGCCTTCCGGAAGCGGTTCAGGACATTGTCCACCGTGGCGGCATTCTCTGTCATGAGGCTTTCCGTCACCTCTACGGACAGATTCCTGCGGTCTATCTGATACTTTTCTACAGCCTCTTCAACAATGCTGAAGATGTCGCAGAGAATGAAATCCAGTCTGGACAGGTTGAAGGATACCGGAATCACCGGTCTTCCAAGCTGTTTCTGCTCATGCATATTGCGGCAGACTTCACGGATCATGGCCGCATCCAGCTTCCAGATCTGTCTGCTCTTTTCCAGGGAAGGAATGAACTCCGCCGGAGAAAGCATGCCTTGATCAGGATCCTGCCAGCGAGCCAGTGCTTCCAGGGAAGCTGCAGAATGGTTCAGAGAGCGTACCACCGGCTGGTAGTACACCTTGATGTATCCCTTCCCAATGGCTTCATCAATATGTGCACTGGCATACTCATCCACCAGCATCCGGTGTTTCAGGGCTGCGGTATAGACACAGACGTGTGTTTCCAGGGAAGAACGGATGCTGTCGCAGGCAAGCTTTGCATAGTCAATGGCACGCTGTGCATTCTCCTGCTTTTCTTCCCGGAAGATGCCTACCTTGACCTGCAAAGGGGATTCCACGGTCAACGACCGTACTTCATCAATAACTTTTTCTACATGTTCTTTTGCACTGACATCATCTGTGAGAACTGCAAAATGATCATCGCCAAGCCTTGCAATCATGTCATTGGGGAACATGGACGCAAGGATCCTTGCAAAGCTCTGCAGCATCTCATCGCCTTTGGCAATGCCGTTGCGGATATTGTAGGTTTTGAAACCTGCAAGGTTGAAATAGAGATAGTCATAGACAATCGGACGCGGACTGATGTGGTTGAGACGGGAAAACCTTGCGGCATAGTCCAGGAAGCGCCGCATGCCTGGAAGCCCTGTGAGATGGTCTGTATCATAGGTCAGATACCGTACATCCGCATCCACCAGGTATACATAGTAAAGTTCACCATCTTCAGGATCATTGACCAGTCTTGCATAGAGTTCCACATAGCGCAGCTTACCGGAAGCCGTGCGGATCCGGAAGCTGACATGGCCGATGAAGTCCATGCCGGCATAACGCTGGTTCCATACAGAGGCATCTACATAGCTGCGATCTTCCCTGACAACCATGCCTGGGAAAGTTCCGCCAGTCAGGGCATCGAATTCCTCACGTGTGGCACACTCAAAGATATCCAGGAGCTGCTGGTTCACACTCAGGATCCGTTTCTCTCCGGAAACTTCATTGATGAAGAAACCGCCTGGAATATTCTCAAAGACAGCCTGTTTCAGCCTTTCGTTTCCTTCCATGTCTTCCTCCATCAGTATGCCCCGGTGATCCTTGCACAGTTGCCGCCGGAAGCCTTTGCCTCATACAGCAGCTTTTCACACCGGTCGACAAGATCAGAGACACTGTCATCCACCCGGACGGCTGCACTTCCAACGGAAGCAGTCACATGCATCTGAAGACCATCCACCGTGATGGCACAGCTGTTCACCCAGCGCAGCACCTTCTCACAGATGGAATCCTGATCGTTCATGAAGGCATTGGAGAAGATGAGCATGAACCTGTCATCATGCCATCTGCCGGCAATATCCTGTCCCCGGATATTATCGGAAAGTGCCGTGCTGATCTTCCTGAGAAGTGCATCCCCGTTCTCTTTTCCATAATGTTCATTGAACGCATCAAAATGATCCAGGTCCACCATGACGACAAGGAATGCCTGCTTGTAGCGATGATACATGTCCATTTCATGGTTCAGCACCATATTGAGGTTGTCGCTTGTGGCAAGTCCTGTCAGTACATCATGCATGGGCATGGACATGATGCCGTCAATCCGTTCATCATTCATGGACGGTAGCAGATACTCCTGGAAGATCTCCGTGGCACCGATCAATGTATCGTCCTTGTACAAAGGATAGGTATGCACGATCACCGGGACACGATAGCCTTCCTTGTGCTGCAGGAATACCTGTTCCTGCCTTTTCTTCCCGTCAAACATCGTCCCTACCAGAGGACACATGAGGCTGCACAAAGGACGCCGTTTGATATCCACATGATCCAGATGGGAATCAAAGCAGCATTTCCCGATCATCTCTTCTGCAGTGTATCCGGTGATCCTTTCCGCGGTCTTGCTCCAGTAGAAGATACGCCGGTCCAGATCCACGCAGTAAACACCATCATTGAAGTTTCCAATGATGCTTTCATACAAAGCATCCATACTGATCGGCAGTTCCATGACCGTTTCCATCCTTTGTTATTGATATGTTCCATTATAGCAACACGAAAACAAGATGAGCGTAAAAAGAGTCGGGGTTTCGGGTTTCCACAGGTATGGCCGCAACAGTCTGTCATTGTTGAATCTGTTTGACATCATGCACAGCTGCAAATGAAAGGCAGAGGCTGCATAGTACAGCTTTCTGCCCTTCGTTCGGTTCATTCAAACTTTTCAGGATCCTGTTCTGCCATTTAGACCAATGGCTTTTCATGTACTGATTCAGCCTGGTGCTTATCTCTTCCTCAGTTCATGCATTGCAAATACGGCTGCCAGACCGCTGACAACAAGTGCTGCTGCCCAGCGGAACAGATGGAAGTGATCTGCAGTGTTCGGGATCAGGCTCTTGTTCGTCGTTGTTGAACTGCTTGTTGCTGAGTCAGTCAATGCAACAACTCTGCCAGATGCAGGATCATACCTGCCAAGCTTATGCTGATAACCATCCCAGACAACATAGTTGTCATCATAGACAGTGCCATTGCCAAGACTTGTCAGATGTCTTCCATCAGCGTCATAGCCATCCTGTCCTGCAGGCATGAGGGTCACATTGTCACCATGCCATTCTTTGGATTTCTGTTCAGGCTTTGAAGCTGACTGCTTTGCAACTGCAGTTACAGTGTAAACATCTCCATCTGTTGTCAGAACATAGCCTGGAGCTGCAGTGATTTCTGCCTTGCTGCCTTCACCCAGCTTCAGAGTGAAGGAAACAGCCCTGTCTACTGCTGTGCTTCCTGCATCAACACCATCCGGAATAACGATTGTTTCTCCATCCTTAACTCTGCTGACTGCACCCTTCAGGCTGGTGTACATGTCTGACCCGATCATTGCCTTGACCGGATTCTCTTTGGTGATTGTGAATGTACTGAAGCCATGCGGATTCACAAATGTTACCGTCTGATCTGCCGCAACAGTTTCTGCATATACAAACTCCAGATCTGCTGTCTTTGTATGAATGACGTAGACTGTCGATCCTTCTGCAGCATCGATGCCTGCAACAGACAGTGTCATCTTAAGATCCGGTGTAGATGCATCTGCCTTTGTCAGTTCTTCAATCTCACCTTCGTTGAAGATCTTCTTCACACTTCCGTCTGCAGCTACTGCAACATCGCGGTACTTCGGAACAATGGTATACACAAGACTGTTCTCAGACGTCTTGTCCTTCTTGACATCCAGATAGCTCTGTCTTTCAATGCTGTCGTTTTCACTGACAGTTCCTTCAGCGATTGCCTGCTTCAGAGCATCATCTGTAATGATATTGCCTTCCACCGGAACAACCAAGCTGCTTCCGGAAGCTTCAACGCCTGCTTCTTTCTCTTCCGGTGTTGTAATGAACTCACTGCTGACTTCTTTCCATTCGGCAGTGATGGTCGTATCTTCTGTAATATTCTTTCCATCGGAATCCCAGCCTTTGAAGACATAACCCTTCCTTACAGGATCTGCAGGAAGTACCGCATCTTTTCCATCTCTCACCAGCTGCACAACAGGTGTAGAACCATCATTGAGATCAATCGTGACAGCATGCAGGGATGTATCCTTTACATCTTCATAGGTAATCGTGTAAACGGAGAACTTATCTGTCGTGACATTCAGTGTCTTTCCATCATCGCTCACCGTCACACCATCAAGCTTTTCTGTCTCAGAACCATGTGTTCTGTAGACGCTGTAATCTCTTGAGTATCCGGCTGCCGGTGCTTCTGCTTCGGGAATCGGCAGCGGTACTTCAATCGCGCTGTCCAGCTGCGGCATGGTTGCAACCACAACGTTGTTTGCCTTCAGCTGTGCTGTTACATCATAGCTGCCCAGAACCTTTTCATTCTCTGCAGCTTCTGCCGGCTTTTCTACCTTCTGGTCAGCAGCGACATTAATACCAGCAGTAAAGTCAGCACCATTCTGATAAGCAGTCTTGATTGCCTTGTTCTCATCGCTGATATCTGCATCAGATGCTGTACCTGCAGAGAAAACTGCCTTTCTTGCCGTCGTATTGACAACATCTGCATCCTTTTTTTCCTGGACGGCAGAGACAGCATCTGTTTCTACGGACAGGAAGTTATTGACCCTGAAGGGTTCTGAAAGATCAGAAGAGGAAATCTTTGACGGATCCTTGCTGGCTGCACGCATTTGCACAATGATGTCAAAATTCTGATCCAGGAAGTTGCCATTTCCAACAGACCAGAAGACATCCATGGAAACATCTGCAGTTCCTGTAGTGATTTCGTTGCCCTGTGCAATGGCTCCTGGAATGGTACTCATTGACAAGAAGTGCTCTGGTGAATCACCCGATGGAACGTAAATATAAGACCACTGCAGACTGGATATTTCATCCAGATCACTC
>OMUX01000382.1 GCA_900314345.1 uncultured Erysipelotrichaceae bacterium
TGAGTAAATAGCCCCGCTTATGCACGCGAGGTTATAAATCAAAAGAAGTTAGGGTTATTATGTGTACAAAAAGTTGAAACGGCTATGCAGGTCATGCACAAACGCAAACATGATAATAAGATTTTCTGTATAAATCAGAAGGATTTTGTACACAGGTCTTCCTTGATTGCCTAATATAAGGCATATGGACCAGGAAAGAGAACTGATCGAATCCCTTCTGATTCCGGATGGAGAAACAGAAGGAATGTCCGCAAATCTATTGTCATTGAAAAACCTGTATCGTGTCCTTACCGTAAACGATTATCCTGTGTATTCCAATGGAATCATCAGCGAACGCGAACGGAAAGGTATGACTTTAATACGCTTCTGGAGTGAAGTACTGATTCCGGAGTGGAAGGAAACACCGCATGGCAAGACAATCTGGAGAGTGAGCGGTACCAAGAACCGACTTCACTCCGAGCTTTGCAACAGGAAGGACAATATCTACAACAAGCGGTATGCCGCTGAGCTTCTGGAAAAGATGACGCCGGAGCTGTTCTTCCGTGAGACTGCCAGTGTGGAAAGCTTCCTGTCCAGGAAGAAGTACAGTTCTGAAGTATTCCGCAGGAAGATGGTCTTCCTTGTCAAGGCACTTTCAAAGAGTGATCCTTCCCTGAGTGCAGGCACTGCGAAGTATCTGGTGGATCTGATCAGTGCAGACAACAGTTCCCTGCCAGAGGGATTCGTAGATGCCTATGCCTTCTCTTTGCTTACACTGCATGCCATTGCCGGTACGGCAATGGACAGCTCTGCAATGTTTGCCATCCGCAGGGCAAAGGACTTCCTGCCGGGAGCCGTCTATGCATACAGCCAGAAGCCGCAGGAGGAAATACGCTGGCTGAGCGAGGAAAGAAGCGGACTGTACGCAAAGCCTTTGTCCCCTGCCCATTTCTTCGGCAGACAGGATACCCTGTTTGATCTTTGTGAAATGGCATGCCAGGGCGGTCATTATCTGATCACCGGCATCGGCGGCACAGGCAAGACGGAACTGATGCGGCAGATGCTTCAGGAACAAATTGAAAACAAGAAGATTCATGCTGCTGCACTGGTACAGTATGAAACAGACCTTGTGACAAGCTTTGCCACAGCATTCAGCAAGGAAGCAGGCAGCACACCCCGTGAGAAATACAACGCTGCCATTCTGCGTCTCAGGCAGGAAAACAGGAATACACTGCTCATCATAGACAACGCAGAACAGTGTGAAGAAGATGGCAAGGGATGGGCAGAGACTGCCTCTCTTCCCTGCACGGTATTCGTGACATCGCGAATGAAGAAGCTGGAAGGTTTTGAAACCTTTGAGGTTCCAAAGCTCAGCATGGAAAGTGCAAAGCTGATCTACAGGGACAGCTGTGAGATGATCCTTGGCTCTGAAGACAAGGAATATCTGGAAAAGATGATCCGGGAGAGGAATGCATACTATCCGTTGACACTGAAGCTGTTTGGTTCCGTGGCAGGAAGCAGGAAATGGACACCGCAGCAGCTGGATGAAAAGCTCAGCAGCATCGCTGTTCCCTCCGGCCGCATCCGGGAAATCCAGAAAGTATACCGTCAGCTGTATGCACAGAGTGAGCTTTCCGCACAGAACAGAGCCGTCATCCGGATGTTCTCCCTGCTGCCATACAGAAGCTATGAACCACTGTTCCTCAGTGAATGCCTGGGAACGGCAGTGACGCTTGCTGATCTGGAATCTCTTGCAAAGACCGGCTGGCTGGAGAATACGGAAGGTTCCTTCAGTCTGCATCCTGCAGTTGCGGAGATGATCCGTTCCACACCATTGAAGGAAGAAGAGTTCCATGCCTTCTGGAAACGTGCAGAAAACACCATGCATGTTGATCTGATCGCTGATGAAGCGGATGAAAATACACTTCAATGGGCAGGACTTCTGCATTATGGTGTAAACCACCTTGCAAAGCAGGTATCTTCTGACCTGATCCGGCAGGATCTGCTCAGTGCATGTGTACTGATTTCCGGCGGCAGGGCTTCGGCAGGCATAGCCAGGGAATGCACGGCAAACCACAGGAAGTGCAGTGAAACCACCAGTGAGAACAAGGCCTTGGAAATGCTTCTGAAATTAGTGTGCCATGATATCTCCGTTCTGGATGATGCTTTGAAGATGATAAGTGACAAGGCATTCATGGAAAAGGTGCCAGGATGGATCGGTGCATTGATTGCCTGCAATGCCGGAGCGCTCTTAATGAGTGTCGGCAGGATTGAAGACGGCAGGAATGCCGTCAAGGCTGCCCGGGACATGGATCACTCCGAGATGCTGGGATACATTGCGGAACACCTCATGGGAACTGCCGCGATCATGGCCAGCGACTTTGAAGAGTCCGACCGGATCTATAACAGCCTTCTGAAGAAGCTGGAACAGAAGCATCTTGATACAGGAAAGACCGGCTATGATGCCTTCCTGAACTATATCAGCACGCTGATGATCCGGGGAAGAATGGCAGAGGCAGAGCCTCTGGTACAGAAAGCCGCTGCAGCACTTCCTGCCAATGCGCCTTATGATACACGCTCTGCTTTGGAGGGTGTGCAGGGAAAAATCCTGGAAAACAAGAAGGATTATGAAGGAGCCTTGAATGCCTTCTTTGCGGCAAGGAAACATGCACAGCTTTCCGCAGAGGGAAGTGAATACAACACCTTGATCCAGACACAGAACATCGGGCAGGTCTATGGCAGTATGGGAAAATACAAAGAAGCCATGGCTACCTATGATTAAGTACTGGAACAGCTGAAGGCTGTCAGTCCCGAAAGTCCTTCGGTTCTTGTTACGCTCAGCAATGCAGCAGTTGCAGCAATCGGTGCAAGAAACTGGAAAAAGGCAGAGGACTACATTACCAGAGGACTGTCTTATGAAGGCAGGATCCAGGCTCCGCCTGCCTATGCCATCATGCGCTACAACCTTTCCAGGGTCCGCAGGAATGAAGGAAAGGAAAAAGAAGAACAGGCACTGCTGGAAGAATGCCTGCCTGTACTGAAGGAAATCTTCGGGGAAGAAAACTATCGTGTCGTGGATGGAAACAAGCGTCTCAAGGCACTGAAGAAACAGAACAGCTGATCCTGTTACGATGAAAAGGCTGTGCATCATACCCATGCGGTACGGTGCACAGCCTTTCTTTTCGGTTAACCGATATTCTTGAGTGCCTCAGACAGCATCGGCATGAGCTGCTGCTTGCGGGAAATGATGCGCTGATCATAGCCGCTGTGCTCATCAAACTGTGTCTGGATGATGTTGCTGATGACAGAGCCCATAGGACCGTACCAGACAAAGTAGCTTCCTTCGCCCATGACATCGGTGAACAGCATGACCATGAGATCCAGTCTCTTTTCTTCCTGTTCCTTCTGCATGTTCTCCTTGAACTCCGGAAGGATCTTCTGTACTTCTTCCATGCGGGAGTAGTTGGTCTGGCCGATGGAAAACGTGAAGTTTCCGATCGTGTAGTTCTTGAGGTCGCGGTTGAGAATCTCCGTCATGGAGGCATCCTTCAGGGATACGGATGCACCAAGCATCTCTCTTGCATAGTCATCGATGCTGTCTATGCCTGCCCGCTTTGCAAGCCAGGAGGCTGCCAGTCTGTCCATATCTGTTGTGGTGGCAGACTTGAAGTTCAGGGTATCAGAGAGGATGGCTGACAATAACAGCCCGCTCATGTCCGCATCCGGCAGCATCCCGTTCTCTTGATACAGATTGGAGATGATCGTGCAGGTGCAGCCTACCTTCTGGTTCCTGTAAAGGATCGGACGGCTGGTCTGGATGCCGCCGATGTGGTGGTGGTCAATGATTGCCTGGATATCCGCTTCTTCAATATGGCTGATGGACTGGTTCTGTGCAGAGTGGTCCACAAGCACAAACTTCCGGTGCGGGTAGTTGAGGGTATGGTAGCGGGAAATGGCTCCTACAATATGGTCGTTCTCATCCAGGACCGGATAGGAACGGACACGTGACTTTGTCATCTTGGCGGCTACATCATCAATGAACTCATCATCATGGAAACAGATGACACTCTTTGTCATGACAAGATAAATCGGATAGCTT
>OMUX01000387.1 GCA_900314345.1 uncultured Erysipelotrichaceae bacterium
GTGCAAACATTACTTGATTGCGCTTGACTATGATTCTGTGAAATTCTTATGAGCATAATTGCAATTACGCCATCTGCTGTTGCTGAATTATGTCTGTCGTCACTGAAAATGGGCGTATCTCATAAATATTGTATTGTACTGCTGTAATAATCGTTATGATAAATTATGTATATTTTAATTAATATTCATGAAAAAACGCATGGCATTGTGAGGGATGTCATGCGCAATGTCCGGGAAACGAGGGGAATCCCGGTGAAGATATTCTGCCACAGCAAAGAAGCCTTGCCTTGCATGCAGGCATGGAAGGCAGTGAATCTGGCATGATCATCCATCCTGACAGACAGAAAAATCCTGCGGTTCTGCATGGTGCAGTTCCACAGGATTTGTTTCATTCAGGCATTCTTTGCACTGAGCAGTGCCTTGTCATCTGCGAATTCCTCGCCGCTTGCCTCTTCGAATTTCTTCATGAGGTCTTCCACAGTGAGGTTCTTCTTTTCCGCACCCTTGATGTCGAAGATGATTCTTCCTTCATACATCATGATGAGGCGGTTGCCGATGGCAATGGCATCACGCATGTTATGGGTGACCATGAGCGCTGTCAGATCGTTTTCATCCACGATTTCACGTGTCAGATCCAGAACCTTCTTTGCGGTCTTTGGATCCAGGGCTGCGGTATGTTCATCCAGAAGCAGGAGCTTTGGCTTCTGCAGGCTTGCCATCAGAAGGGTGACTGCCTGTCTCTGGCCGCCGGAGAGAAGTCCTACCTTGGAGGTAAGTCTGTCTTCCAGGCCAAGATTCAGGCGTCTGAGCATCTTGCGGTATTCTTCACGCTCTTCATTGGTGACGCCCCATTTCAGACCGCGCTTCTGTCCTCTTCTTCTTGCAAGGGCAAGATTCTCATCAATCTGCATGGTTGCGGCTGTGCCGGTCATAGGATCCTGGAAAACGCGTCCGATGAGGGATGCTCTCCTGAAATCCGGAAGACCAGTGACATCCTTGCCGTCGATGCGGATCGTTCCTTCATCCACCGGCCATACACCGGCAATGGCATTGAGCATCGTTGATTTGCCCGCGCCGTTTCCGCCGATGACGGTTATGAAGTCTCCTTCCTCCATCTTCAGGCTGATGTCCACAAGGGCAGGCTTCTCATTGATCGTGCCTGCATTGAATGTCTTGGAGACATGCTCCAGTTCCAGCATCGTGCTCATAATCCTGCCTTTCTGGAGCGCATCTTTGAGCGCTTGCCTGCCTTGGAGAAGCTGCTTCTTGCCTTGTCCTGGAGATACGGGACAGTCAGGAATACTGCAACGATGAGGGAAGTGAACAGCTTCAGATAGTTGGAGTTGATATTGAACCAGAGAACCAGATCCATGACGAGGTAGTAGATGATGCCGCCGATGACCGTGAACAACAGTGTCAGGAAGAAGTTCATGTGCCTGCTCAGAAGGGCACGGGCAAGAACCTCGCCGATGATGACTGCTGCAAGACCGATGACGATGGAACCGCGTCCCATGTTGATATCGGCAAATCCCTGATACTGCGACATAAGACCGCCGGAAAGGGCAACAAGTCCGTTGGACAATGCAAGGCCGGACACCTGCATGGTGGAGATGTTGATGCCCTGTGCCTTGGCCATTTCAGAGTTGCAGCCGGTCGCACGCATGGCAGAGCCGTTCTCCGTGCCGAAGTACCAGTAGAGAACCGCAATCAGCACAATGGCAAGGATGCCTGCAATGATGATCGTTGCCGGAATATTGCGGCTTGTGACAGCCAGGGCATAGCGGTCAACATTGATTGCCTTGTTGGCAGACATGCCCATGATGGCAAGGTTGATGGAGTACAGGGCAAACTGCGTCAGGATGCCGGAAAGAATGACCGGAATGCCGAACTTTGTATGCAGAAGTCCTGTGACAGCACCAGCACATAATCCGGCAATGAAGGCAATCAGCATCGCTGCCCATGGATTCCAGCCGGCAATGATCAGCATGACCGTAACAGCACCGCCTGTTGTGAACGTACCGTCAACCGTCAGATCAGCTACATCCAGCAGGCGGAAGGTGATGTACACCCCAACTGCCATGATGCCCCAGATGATACCCTGGGCAACACCTGCCGGAAAGCTCCTGAACAATGTGGCAACGGAGAGTGAAGAAACCTGGATCAGATTCATGAAAGATACTCCTGTTTGTTATTCGGCCTTGTATTCCGTGTAATCATCCGGAACCGTGATGCCGTACTTCTCACAGCGGTCCTTCATGTACTCCTTGACCGGGTTCTGATAGTATTCAATCGGCATTGTGGAAATGTCTTCGCCATCCTTGAGGATTCTGACTGCCATGTCGCCGGTTGTCTTTCCAAGTTCATAGTAGTCAATGGAAAGTGTGGCAATGCCGCATCCAGACATGATGCCTTCCTCGCCGCAGATGATCGGAATATTGGCAGCCTCGGCAACGGAGTCGATGACATCCGCACAGCTTGCGGCTGTATTGTCGGTCGGAATATAAAGCGCTTCACTCTCAGAGCATGCCTTCTGGGTGACGGACTGAACATCATTGGTATCCGTGAATGTATAGACAGTCACGGTCTTGCCGGCAGATTCCAGGGCAGCCTGGACAACGTTAGCCTGGTAGACGGAGTTTGCCTCAGCGTTGCAGTAGAGAATACCGATGTTCTTGGCATCCGGCAGCAGCTCATCAAACATGGCCGCCTGCTGGTCCAGCGGGGCAAGGTCGGAGGTACCGGAGATGTTTCCGCCGACGGTGCCGCTGAAGTTGTCAATGGAAAGTGCAGTTCCGTACTCAGTGACGGAGGTTCCGAGAATCGGAATCGTATTGGTTGCGGCAGCGCTTGCCTGCAGGGCAGGGGTAGCGTTTGCCATGATCAGGTCAACACCTTCTGTGACAAAGGAATTGGCGATCTGGGAAGCAGTTGCGGAATCACCGGATGCGTTCTGTTCATCAAATTCCACATTGCCAAGCTTAGCCTTGACTTCATCCTCGAAGCCCTTTGTTGCGGCATCCAGAGCAGGGTGCTGAACAAGCTGAACAATGCCGATCTTGTAGGTCTTGCCTTCCTCAGCTGCAGCTGCGCTTGTTTCTGCAGCTTCTGTGGATGCGGCAGGTGCCTCAGATGATGCAGCAGCGGAAGATCCTGTGGATGCACAGGCAGAGAGTGCAGCAGCCATTGTGGCTGACATGAGAATCCTTACTAGTTTTTTCATATTGTTTCATCCCCCTTGTGTAAGTATTTTCATACTATTGAATATTATTACATGAAAGTAAAACAGTCAATGTTCCTGAAAGGATATTCAGGCCATTTCTTCCTTTTATATGAAAGAGCATGAAAAGGAAAAGGCCCTGGGCCATATGCTCAGAACCTCTTCTATGAGATGCATTGTTCTCAGAGTTCAGCGGCGTTTGCGGC
>OMUX01000391.1 GCA_900314345.1 uncultured Erysipelotrichaceae bacterium
CTCCGATCATTCCGTCATTGCATTTTCCTTTTTTGCATTGACACACTGAATAGCGGATGATACACTCTCCACATGAGTTAGCTATAGCTAACTCAAGGAGAATGAATACATGAAGAAATTAATCAGTCTGTCTTTAGCGTCTGTATTGCTTCTGGCTGGATGCGGTTCATCTGCATCTGCTGCTGAAAGCTCTGTATCGGAAAGCCAGGAAACTGCAAGCCCGTCAGCCGCAGCAGAAGCTGCTGTGAGTGAAGAAAGCGCAGCTTTCCCGGTTGCGATCAAGCATGTATACGGAGAAACCGTCATTGAATCAAAGCCTGAGCGTGTTGTTACCCTGGCCTTTGGAAACCAGGATGTCGTGCTGTCCCTCGGTATTGTTCCGGTAGGCTTCTCTGCCGCAAACTACGGTGTACAGGATGACTCCGGCATGCTGCCGTGGACAAAGGAAAAGCTCGAAGAGCTGGGAGAAGAAAACCCGAACGTATTCCAGGATACAGACGGCATTGACTATGAAGCGGTTGCTGACTGCGACCCTGATATCATTCTTGCCCCGTATTCCGGCCTGACCCAGGAAGAATACGACATGCTCACAAAGATTGCTCCGACGATAGCCTATCCTGAACAGGCATGGACCATCAGCACGGAAGACTGGATTTCTGTTACAGCACAAGCTCTTGGTGTTCCCGAAAAGGGACAGGAAGTCATTGATCACATGCATGATGTGATCGAGAAAAAGAAGAGCGCGCATCCTGAATTTGAAGGAAAGACATTCGTCTGGATCACATTCAATGAAGATGATCTCTCTGCACTCCATGCTTATTCCCCGGATGATTCCCGCTGCAAGTTCCTGACAGAGTTCGGCTTCAGCTATCCGGAAAGCATTTCCGAGTATGTACAGGACGGCAAGTATTCACTGGACATCAGCGCTGAAAATGCCGATCTTCTCTATGATGCCGATTTCCTGATCGGCTATTCCACGGAAGCAGGCTATGCCGCAGCTGCCGCAGACCCGGTGCTCGGTGAGATTCCTGCTCTCAAGAAGAATGCGGTTGTTTCCATTGACAGCGGCACACCTCTTTCCGCCGCACTCACCATGACACCGCTCTCCTTCGACTACACCATTGACGAATACACTGACAAACTTGCCGAAGCTGTCAGCCATTCTCAGGCAGAATGATCAGGAAAGAACGAAAACCAGGAGAAAGCACCCGTGGACAGCCACGGGGTTTTTTCCCTGTTCTGACGATCTTCCTGATCCTGCTGGCAATGGCCGTTATCCTGTCTTTCTCCCTGGGTTCAAGAAGAGTCACATTCCCGGAAATCATTGATGCCCTTTTCCGCCCGGAGGCTTCCTCCTACAGCATCAATGTCATACGCCGCAGGATTCCCCGCACCTTCTTCGGCATTCTCTGCGGTGCCTCCCTGGGTGTTTCCGGTGCTTTGATGCAGGCAGTTACCAGAAACCCGATTGCCGATCCTTCCATACTCGGTGTCAACAGCGGTGCTGCACTGGCTGTTGTCTGGGGCATTGCCTTCCTCAATATCTCAAGACCGGCAGAATACATCGGCCTTGCGTTGATCGGTTCCTTCGCAACCGCCCTGTTTGTCTACGGCATCGGTTCTTTGGGAAGAGGCGGAGCCACACCGGTCAAGCTGGTGCTTGCCGGTGCAGCAGTCTCTGCTGCCCTTTCCGGCATCATCAATGCCATCATGATTCCCCGGTCCTACGTCATGGACCAGTTCCGCTTCTGGCAGGTTGGTTCCATCGGTGCCGGAACCTGGCAGTATACAGCACTCCTGCTTCCCTTCTCCATCGCTGGCATCGTTCTGGCTGTTGTCATGTCTTCTGCATTGAATGCCATGGCACTGGGAGACGAAGCCGCCATCAGCCTTGGCGTCAAAACCGGACTGATCCGGCTGCTTGCCGCAGCTGCCGGTGTCGTGCTGTGCGGAAGTGTAACAGCCCTGGCAGGTCCGATCGGATTCCTCGGGCTTCTTGCGCCGCACCTGATCCGTTTGCTGCTCGGCAGCGATCTGCGCTATACCATACCCATGTCCGCAGTTGCCGGCAGTGTCATTCTTCTGATTTCCGATGTTATCGGAAGACTGCTCACATACCCGGGCGAACTGGAAGTAGGAGTGGTCACCGCATTTGTCGGTGCACCGCTTCTGATCTATGCGGCTATGAGGACAAAGATATGAACATACATGAAGCCAATGCCGCAAAGATCCTTGAAGGAACAAGGAAAAGAAACAGACGCCTGCATATTGTCATTGCCCTGCTGCTGATGCTGATGATCCTGCTTTCCCTGTGCATGATGACTTACGGAAACACCGTGTATTCCCTTTCCCATGTATGGAATGTACTGCAGGGCATTGAAGAGGAAGGTAGTTTCACCATCCTGACGTTGCGTCTTCCGAGGCTGCTTTCCGGCATCCTTGCTGGCTTTGCCTTCGGCATTGCCGGAAGTGTCTTCCAGACCATGCTCCATAACCCTCTGGCTAACCCGAATATTCTGGGCATCACTTCTGCCTCCAGTGCAGGTGCCGTGTTCTGCATCCTGGTCCTGCAGGCAGGATATACTGCGCAGTTCACCGGTTCCATCCTGGCTGCCGTGATTACAGCCGGACTGATCTACGGTCTTTCCCGTGTCAGACGCTACACCACAGGAAGGCTGATCCTGATCGGCATCGGCTTCCAGGCCATGATGAACGCTGCAATCAACTACATGATGCTCATCGGCAATGAGAATGATATTGCCTCAGCCATGCGCTGGATGAGCGGTTCTTTGAACGGTGCCACCATGGCATCCATTGCACCGCTGGCTGTGTCTGTGATGTTGCTGACGCCGGTAATCCTTGCTTCTTCCAGAAGACTGCAGATCCTGGAACTGGGAGATGAATCAGCCATCAGCCTTGGTTCAGATCCTGCAAAAGCCCGTGCTGTATTGATGCTTTCAACTGTTGTACTGACAGCAGTTGCCTCTGCTGCAACCGGACCGATTGCCTTTGTAGCATTCCTGTCCGGACCGATCGGCAGAAAGCTGGCAGGCTATGGAAGCTGTTCACCGCTTCCCGGAGGTTTGTTCGGCATTGTCCTTGTCCTGGCATCAGATCTATTGGGCCAGTATGCCTTTGAAATCCGTTTCCCGGTAGGCGTTATTACCGGTCTGCTTGGTGCACCATATCTGATCTGGCTTTTGATCCGTATGAACAAACGAGGTGAATTCTGATGGAAAACACAAAACATATTCTGAAAACAAACCACCTGTATGGCGGGTATGATGGCAAACAGGTGCTGAAGGATATCAATATCACGATCCCTGACGGAAAGATCAGCGTTATCCTTGGTGCTAATGCCTGTGGAAAGTCCACGCTTCTCAAAACCATGACCAGAATCCTGCAGCCAGCCAAAGGAAGTGTCACGCTTGACGGAACGGATATCCGCAAATTTCCTTCCAAGAAGCTGGCATGCCAGCTTGGCCTGCTTCCCCAGACACCTGTCGTTCCCGAAGGCGTCACTGTCTCTGATCTTGTCTTCCGCGGACGTTATCCTCACAAGAAGATGTTTGAAGGAACGACAAAGAAAGATCTCGAAGCTGTAACAGAGGCTATGGAAATCATGAATATCGTTGATCTGGCAGACCGCTCCATTTCCGAACTGTCCGGTGGCCAGAGACAGCGTGCATGGATTGCCACAGCACTTGCCCAGGATACAGACATCCTGTTCCTTGATGAACCGACAACATACCTGGATGTAAACTACCAGGTTGAAATCCTGGATCTTATGGCTGACTTGAATGAACGCAAGCATACGACGATTGTCATGGTGCTGCATGACATCAATCTTTCCGTACGCTATGCTGACTATCTGTTTGCCATGAAGGAAGGAAAGATCATCAAGGAAGGAACACCGGAAGATGTGATTTCAGAAGCATTGATTGAAGAAGTATTCGGACTGAAATCCAAGGTCATCAAGGATCCTGTCAGTTCAGCTCCATATGCAATTCCTGTCGGAAGGCATTTTAGTTCACCTGACGTACAATAACCACAAGAACAAACAAACATTATAAAAAGCTGGTTCTCATCTATTTTCACGGGAGCCAGCCTTGTTTGTTTTTTCAATTGTTTTGTTAACCCAGATCCTCACCATTGGAGGCAATGCACTTCTTGTACCACCAGAAGGAATCCTTCCTGTAACGGCTGAATGTACCATTGCCATAGTCATCACTGTCTACATAGATGAAGCCATAGCGCTTTGCCATTTCACCGGTGGAAGCTGATACAAGGTCAATGCATCCCCACATGGTATAGCCAAGCAGATCCACATGATCCTTCTTCACAGCATCCTTCATTGCCCGGATATGCTGACGGAGGTAGTCAATGCGGTAGTCATCATGAACGCTCTTGTCTTCATTCAGGACATCTCTTGCTCCAAGACCGTTCTCCACAATGATCATCGGCAGACCATATCTGCTGTAGATCTCATTCAGTGTGAATCTTAATCCCTCCGGATCAATCTGCCAGCCCCATGCACTGGTCTTGAGATACGGGTTCTTTACTCCTGCAAGAAGGTTTCCTGCAGAGTCTGCAGCCTTGTCTGTGGATACACAGTTTGTCTGGTAGTAGGAGAAACTGTAGAAGTCCACGGTTCCCTTCTTCAGTACCTCACGGTCTTCCTCTGTGATATCCAGTGCAATGTTGTTCTCTTTCCAGAACGGTTCACAGTAATACCCGTATTCCCCGCGGCACTGTACATCTGCACAGTACCAAAATTTTCCGGCCATGCATTCATAGCAGAACTCACAGATCAAGTTCCCGTCTGATCTACTGCATACTCGCTTCTTCCTTCGTGAACTGTGATCCATACCTGGAAGTCAGCTGATAAATCAGCCCATTTTCTGTATTGTTTTAGGCATTCAGATGCTTCTGCATCTGGTGCAATACTTTCTTATGACCGCAGCAGGAAAATATTAAATAATAATGATTCTTGTTATTGACAATAGTAATAAGAATTGTTATTATTTAGTTGCCAGGAGGAAGAACTCCTGGGAAACAAAAACAGCCCATACCATTGAACAAGGGCATAGGAGGAAAAGAACAATGAATAAGGTCTTAGTAAACAACGTCAACAA
>OMUX01000393.1 GCA_900314345.1 uncultured Erysipelotrichaceae bacterium
TTTCCTTCCAAGCGCTTGACCATGATGGCATCATTGCCATCATAAACGGAAAGTGTCTGGATCATCCTGCCGGTCTTTGTCGTGATGTCCTCACGGGCAAAGACATCGCCCGTGAACTGGATGTTGTCCTGGGGATTATCGACATCATGGAGATTGATGACCGGCCAGTCCTCCCGCTTTGTGCGCAGGAAGGCATTGTTTCTTGCATAAGGCTTCTTTTCCGGCTTTTCTTCCTTTTTCGCCGGTTCATCCGGAAGCCGTTCCACGTGCACGCTTTCAATGACCGGTGCCTTGCGTTCCACAAGTGCAGTCGATGGCTGCAGAGAGACAAGGCCGATCTGCCTGAGAAAGCCGGATACATCCTGCATGAGGCTTTCCGCCTGCCGTCTGTCCGCATCATTGGTGAACAGGAAGGTCAGGCTGTGCGCCTGTTCGTTGTACTGCAGATCTGAACCGGAAAGGATGCCATACCGGTCATCTTCGGAAAAGAAATGTCCCAGATACTTTTCCAGTTCCAGTTCGTTGATGGTTTCCTGACTGCACTTCTGGAAGATCATAGTCCTGGAACCGGTCAGTCCTTCCAGTTCTTCCCTGATTTCACGGCAGTCGGAAAAAGCAAGCGGAGACTGTACTGCAAAAACAAGCTCCACGTGATTGTCACAGCGATAAAAACGAATGGCAGACACTTCCACGGCATCAAGGCATGAAAGCTCTGCCGCCTGATCTTTTAAGATCGTCTTCAGAGGAATTCCCATAGCGGACTCTATTGTAACACAAGAGAAACAAAAGCACGCCCTGGCATACAGAGCGTGCAATGGATTACTTCAGCAGATTCTTGAGGAACTTCCTGGCACTGCGGATGCCGGCGTTCATCACTTCATTTTCAATCTTGTTTGCGGCCTTGCGCTTGAGCCGCTTGTCCCAGTTCTTCTTGTATTCCTCTTCCTTGGCCTTTGCCCTGGCTTCCGCCTTTTCCCTTGCGGCTTCCTCCTTGGCCCTGGCCTTTTCTTCCGCGGCTTCCTGTTTTTCCTTTTCTTCCTGTTCGTGCAGGTCATCCATGGCTTCATATGCACTTTCCGGGTCGATGACCTTTTCGTATTTGCCGTAGATGCTGTCATTTTCAATGCAGGATTCAATTCTTTCATCCGCTGCCTTCTCCATACTGGAGCGCGGCGGAAGGATCTTGGTCTTCTCGACGATGGTCGGTGCACCATCGGCATCCAGGACGGATACCAGTGCCGTTCCGGTCTTCATGTTGGAGATTTCATTCACCACATCCAGCTCCGGATTCTGGCGGAAGGATTCCGCTGCCATCTTTGCGGCCTTGATCTCTGCCGGTGTATAGGCTCGTAAGCTGTGCTGGATCCTGTTTCCAAGCTGCGCAAGGACATCGCCTGGAATATCCGCCGGTGTCTGTGTGCAGAAGAAGATGCCCACACCCTTGGAACGGATCAGCTTCACGGTCTGTTCGATGGCTTCCAGAAGCTTCTTCGGTGCTTCATCAAACAGAAGATGTGCTTCATCAAAGAAGAACACGATCTTCGGCTTCTCCATGTCGCCTTCTTCCGGCAGGTTCTTCTGCAGCTGCTTGAGCATCCAGTACAGGAAGATCGCATAGAGATGCGGATGCTGGAAGAGCTCCTGGCATTCGATGATGTTCATGATGCCAAGCTTTCCTTCTGTCTCCATCCAGTCTTCCACAGCGATGCTGGGCATGCCGAAGAAGGAATCCGCGCCTTCATTTTCAAGCTCGAGGAGCTTTCTCTGGATGGCGCCGACAGACTGCTTTGCCACATTGCCGTATTTCAGGCTCATGTCCGAGGCATGCTCGCCGACATACTGGGTCATGGCCTGCAGATCCTTGAGATCGATGATGTCAAGCTCCATGTCCTCGGCAGCCTTGAAGATGATGTTCAGAACGCCTGCCTGGGCATCGGAAAGATCCATGATCTGCGACAGCAGCAGCGGTCCCATGTCCTGCATTCTGGCTCTCAGCGGATGTCCGGTTTTTCCGTAGACATCAAAGAAGTGCACCGGATACTTCCGCGTGCTGTAGTCATTGATGCCCATGGATTCCAGTCTTCCGCTGATGCCGTCCATGTCACCTTCAACGATCATGCCGCTGAGATCCTGCTTGACATCGGCGATGACCGTCGGCACGCCAAGTTCACTGAGAGATTCGGCAATAACCTTGAGCGTGACCGTCTTGCCGGTGCCTGTGGCTCCGGCAATCAGGCCATGCCGGTTGAGCATCGAGGGATAAAGGACAACTTCCTTGTCTCCTGCCTTGCCTAGTAGAATCGTTCCGTCTTCTTTGAGCATATGCTTTTCTCCTTATGCAATGCGGATGCCGCCGACATCACGGATGCGCAGCTTGTAGCAGCTTCCCTTGCCGAACAGCCCTTCCATTGCCTCGATATAATGATCCGCTTCTGCAAGCGGCACAAATGCCTGGATCGTTCCTGCAAAACCACCGCCATGCACACGCCATGCGCCGTTGTCCTTGAGCAGGTATTCCGACATGGCCTGACCGACAGCCAGGGACTGATGTGTTGTTGCATTGACGGGAATGACATTCTGCAGATACATCCAGCTGGAGCGTCCGCTTTCCTTGATCAGGGAAAGGAATGTCTTCATATCGTTGTCTTCCAGTGCCTTGACTTCATCAACGACACGGTCCGTTTCATTCAGGAAATGATAGGCACGCAGGAATGCCCTGTCGCCGCATGCCTGTCTGACACCGGCGCCTGCCTTGACAAACTCCTCCAGCGTGACTTCGGACAGCACATTCCTGCCGAACAGTGCTGCCACGGATTTCATCTCTGCAGGGATCTTTGAATATTCATCGCTGAGATCAGCGTGGCTTTCATGGCAGTCCGTCAGGATGATGGCATAGCCAAGATCCTCAAGGTTCCTGCTGATCTTCTGGACGACAGGCTTCTGTGCATCCTTGAAGTCAATCGTGACAAACCCGCCCACGGAACATGCCATCTGGTCCAGAAGACCGCTGGCCTTTCCGAAGTAGACATTCTCGGCATACTTGCCATACACGGCACAGTCTTCCGGGGTTGCCTTTCCTTCATTGCTGAGGTCGTTGAAGATCTCAGCCAGCAGGATTTCAAAGGCAGCGGAAGAAGAAACGCCGGATCCAGGCAGGACGTCGGATTCTGCATAGCAGTCAAAGCCGGTGATGTTCAGACCGTCCTTTGCAAAGGCTGCGGCAACACCGCGGATCAATGCCTCCGTGCTGTTGACTTCCTCAGCCTGTACGGAAAGATCATGGAGATCCACCGGCTTTGCCGAGAAGCTGTCTGCCTGGTAGTCGACCACAAGATCATCCCTGGGTGAAACAACTGCCAGGACATCCAGGTTGATGGATGCCGCAAGCACACGGCCAAGCTGATGGTCGGTATGGTTGCCGCCGACCTCTGTTCTTCCCGGGGCACTGTAGAGTCCTGCCTCCCTGTCGCCAAGACGCTTTTCTGCATTGGCAAGAACACGCAGATATCTTTCCTTCTGCTTTCCTGCATTCTCTCCATACAGCCGTTCCAGCATCGGCTTCATGCCGTCTGCCTCAACGGCGCTGATCATTTCTGAAATCTTCATATTCCTCTCCCCTTGTGATTCAACGGACCATTTTCTCAAATGCATTCTTTGCGGCATTCTGTTCCGCCTGTTTCTTGGAATGCGCTGTGCCGGTGCCAAGCACCAGGTCATCCACGATGACATTCATGGTAAAGGTCGGGGCATTGCTCGGGCCTTCCTCCTTCACCAGTTCATACCGCACGGTTCTGCGGCTGTCGGTCTGCACATATTCCTGCAGCTTTGTCTTGTAATCCTTGAAGACATTTTCATCGCTTGGATGACGGATGTCCTTCTTCATGACTTCACTCAGCCACTTGTCCACGGTATCCCAGCCGCTGTCCAGATACAGTGCTCCAAGCAGCGCTTCAAACATATCACCGCAGATGGCATCCTTTGTCCTGCCGCCGGTCTTTTCCTCACCGCTGCCAAGCATGAGGAACTGATTCAGTCCCAGCTGCCTTGCATATTCCGCAAGGCTTTCTTCACATACAAGCTTTGCCCTGAGCCTTGTCATCTCTCCTTCGGAAAGAGGCGGATCCAGGGGAAAGATCTCCTTGCTGGACCACAGCTGCAGCACAGCATCACCCATGAATTCCAGGCGTTCGTTGTCATGCATATGGTGATGCTCATTGGCATAGCTGGTATGCACGAATGCCTGATGAATCAGGGCAGGATCGTGTACTTCAATCCCCCTTGCCTTGAGCCAGTCTACAATATCCACTGTTGAAAAGCCTCCAATCAATCGACATATGACGCATGTTCGCTGCGCCTTCTCACTTCATCCACCAACGGAATGAAGTCCGGATTGTCCTGTTCATTCACAACACGGCAGGCATCCTTCCTTGCCGTGTTCACCATTGCCGTATCATCAATCAGGCTGCCCAGGATCAGATCCGGTATGCCGCTCTGTCTTGTTCCAAGTATATCACCCGGTCCCCTGAGCCGTAAATCTTCCTTTGAGATGTCAAAGCCGCTGGTATGCTTCACCAGAACATTCAGCCGTTCAAGGACTGCCGGATCCCGGGAATCACTCAGCAGCCAGCAGTATCCCTGGCTGCTGCCTCGCTGCACCCTTCCCCGCAGCTGATGCAGCTGAGAGAGTCCGAACCGGTCGGCATCGTAGATGATCATGCCTGTGGCATTGACTACATTCATGCCGACTTCCACAACCGTTGTTGATACAAGAACCTGCGTTTCATTCCTTGAAAAGGCAAGCATCGCCTCTTCCTTCTCCTTTGAGTTCATGCGCCCGTGCAGAAGCCCTACCTTGTATTGGCCGGCAAACAGCTTTGCCAGATTCCTTGCAGCATCCTCCACAGCTCTTGCATGGAATTCCTCATTCTTCTCGACGGAGGCACAGATTACATACAGCTGCCTCCCGGAGGCAAGCAATGCCTTTACTTCATCCAGAATGGAACGGAAGCTGTTTTCATTGATCAGCTTTGTGACAACCGTCTTCCTTCCCGGCGGCATGGTTTCAATTGTGGATACAGAAAGATCCCCATAGACCGCTGAGGCAAGTGTCCTTGGAATCGGGGTTGCGGACATGAGCAGGAAGTCTGCCTGCTGTCCCTTTTCCACTAATGTCCTGCGCTGTTCCACACCGAAGCGCTGCTGTTCATCCGCTACCACAAGCCCGAGCTTATGGAACACGACTTCCTCCTGCAGGATGCTGTGCGTACCGATGACGATCTGGATTTCCCCGCTTCTGATCTTCCGCTTCACTTCCGTCTTTTCATCTTCATTCATGCCGCTGTAGAGCACTGCCGCATGAATACGGGCATCCTTGATGAGCGGCGTGATGGAGGAAAGATGCTGACGGGCAAGGATCTCCGTAGGAGCCAGCAATGCCCCTTGATAGCCGGAGAGCGCACAGGCATACAATGCAAGGCCGGCCACCAGCGTCTTGCCGCAGCCAACATCTCCCTGCAGAAGCCTTACCATGACATGGTTGCTTTCCATGTCCTTCACGATTTCCTTGAGAGAGGTTTTCTGGTCAGGTGTCATGGGATAGGGAAGTTCAGCAATCACCTGCTGCAATGCTGCATGATCAAACAGACGCGGTGTCTTGTAGGCATCTGCACCGTTTTCATTGCGCATGAGTTCCATGGCCGTGAAGAAATGCAGGAATTCATGGTACTTGAGCGTGCGTACGGCAGCCTGTACATCCTCCAAGCTCTTTGGATTATGGATTTTCTCAAGCGCTTCCTTCCTGGAAAGAAGCCGGTAGCTTCTCTGAAAGACAACTGGCATGTCATCTTCGATTGCACAGTCCAGTGCCTTCCTGATGCATGCCCGTACAGTCTTCTGGCTGATGCCTTCCTTCACGGAGTACATCGGCGTGACAGCTTCCTGCTCTGCCAATGGCTTCCCGTTCAGGTTCGTGGCAGTGACGCTGTCCCTGCCGCTGTAGATACCGTTGACGGTGATGGTCTGTCCGTTTTCCAGCTTCAGCCAGGGACGGTTGAAGATCGTAATATGAAGCACATGGTCATAGGCCATGACATCAAACTTACTGCCGGTTCTGCATCCGCCGAAGCGCCAGGATCTGACCTGTGAGACAACCGTTGCTTCAAATGTCACCTTGTCCTTTTCCTTCCATTCGGAAAATTCCCTGACATTCAGGGTCTCATAGCGGAACGGATAATAGGTCAGAAGCTGTTCATTGTCATGAATGCCAAGACGGTTCAGTGCTTCCTGCCGTTTCGGTGTCAGTGAAAGACGCTTGTCGCTTAAGGGAATTGCCATGCATTGATTATAGCATTGCCCATAAGAAAACCGGGGAACTTCCCCGGCTCTTAAGATGATTACTCAACACCGATCAGATAGCTGTATACCGGCTGGCCGCCCTTTTCGACGTCCACATCCACATCGAAGTTGTTTTCGATGAATGCCTGGATCCGTTCCGTCTCTTCTTCCTTGGCGTCTTCACCGGAAATGAGGGTGATGATCTCACTGTCCTCATCCACCATGGACCGGATCAGTCCGCAGGCTGCCTCTACCTTGTCAGGATCCGTCAGACGGATCTCCTTTTCACAGATGCCCATGAAATCGCCGGCATGGATCGGCCTGCCATCCACGCTGGTATCCTTGATGGCATAGGTCACGCTGCCGCTTCTGACATGGTCAATGGCTTCCAGCATGCCTTCCTTGTTTTCCTCAACCGTGCCTTCCGGATTGAATGCCATGCATGCGCTTAGTCCCTGCGGCACGCTCTTTGTTTCAAGGACGATGATGTCCTTGTCCTCGGTCAGTTCCGCAGCCTGTCTTGCGGCCATGATGATGTTGCCGTTGTTCGGCAGGATGAAGATATGCTTTGCCGGCAGACGGCTGATTGCCTTGGTGAAGTCCTCTGTTGCAGGATTCATGGTCTGTCCGCCGCTGACGACGATGTCAGCACGGTAGTTCTTGAACAGCTTCACAAGACCATCTCCGGCACACACGGTGATGATGCCGAATTCCTTCTCCTCAATCGGCTCTTCTTCCGGCTCTTCCTTCTTCTCTGTACTGTTCAGGATGGAAGGATGCTGCTCAAAGGCAAGATTGTCGATCTGAATGCGTTCGAATTCACCATAGCGCTGGCCAAGGTTCAGTACCTCGCCCGGCAGCAGGGAATTCATGCGCACCTTGACCTTGCCACCGTCATTGATGAGCGTGATGTTATTGCCCAGCTTGCTGAGGCTTTCCCGGAAGCGGTTCTCGGCAAACAGATGCTGGCCCTGTTCGGAAAGATCCAGGATGAACTCGGCACAGTAGCCGTTGGCTTTTACTTCCTCTTTCTTTTCCTCTTCCTTGGAGCCTTCGGTGATCGGTGCACCTTCCAGGTATGCGCGGAAACCATCGAAGATGTATGTCAGACCGGCACCGCCGGAGTCAACAACCCTTGCCTCCTTCAGCACCGGCAGAAGCTCCGGTGTACGGTCCAGGCTTGCCTTGGCCTCCTTGCAGAGAAGATCCACATACTCTTCCAGAGTGCATTCCGGATGATCCTTGACATAGAGATCTCCGTATTCACTGGCTTCACGGGCAACGGTAAGGATGGTTCCTTCCGTCGGACGCATGACAGCCTTGTATGCCTTGACGGCACCGTTCAGAAATGCTGCTGAGAACTGAGCAACCGTGATTTCATCCGTAGCAGCTGCCTTGACGCTTGCATCAACTCCGCGGAAGATCTGGCTCAGAATGACGCCGGAGTTTCCTCTTGCGCCCATCAGCATGCCTCTTGCCAGGGTCTTTGTGATCACGGCAAGATCCCTGGAACCGCTCTTTCTGACTTCTGACATGCCGCTGGTGAATGTCAGGGACATGTTCGTGCCGGTATCACCGTCCGGCACCGGGAATACGTTCAGGGAATTGACTTCCTCCTGGCGGTTGTTGAGATTGGCACAGCCGCTCTCCAGCATCCCCAGGAATACAGATCCGTTTAATTTATCCATCTTATTCAATGCCTTTCATCATTCCATTACCTGCACGCCCTGTACAAAGACATTGACGGCACTGATCTCTTCAGAGAGAGACTTCTCCAGCACATACTTGACCTTCTTCTGTGCTTCCTGCACGACTTCGGAAATCTTGACCCCGAAGCTGACGATGATATAGAGATCAATCTCCAGTCCGGAATCCGTACGGCGCACAACAACACCCTTGGTGTAATTCTCTCTTTTCAGAAGCTCTGCCCAGCCATCACGGATTGCCTGTCTGCTGGCCATGCCCACAACTCCATAGCACTCGGTGATCACCCCGCCGGCCAGGGAAGCGACTGCCTCCTCGCTGACATTGATGATGCCGTAGTTTGTCTTCTTTTCCACACTCATGCGGCAATACTCCTTTTTATCTCCGTTATTATAGCAGACAACAGCATTCAGGCAACGTATCATCCCTGGCTGTCATCGCTCTGTGCATTGTTTTCCTCAGTTGTTTCACCGGACGCATCATCCTGGTTTTCTTCATCTGTCTCTTCTTCCTGGACCTGGGATGGATCCTGCAGGACGCCTGTGGCATACCAGCCGGCATTGTAGTGTGTCAGGAAGTCCGGATCCGGATCGTCATCTCCGTTGGAATCAATCGGAATGAGGATGTAGTTTCCGTTTGCGTCAAGATAGTAGCCTGTTTCATCACGGTAGTAATGCTTGATGGCCTTGTCGCCCCACTTGTTGTAGATATAGTCGCCGCTTTCCGACATCCAGTATTCCTTCGGCACGGACACGATATTCCATGGACATGTCCTGCTTGTGACAACAGCGGTATCCTCAATGGCATAGAAACAATAGTCCTTGTTGGTCTGGGCAGAAGCGTACTGGCTGTATTCATTGATCTTGTCCAGGGAATAGTAGCTCGAGAAGAACCACCCGCCGTCTCGCATCTGCACTTCCAGTGCTTCATCATCATAGGACAGGGGATACTGGGTGATCCCTGCCATGTCCTCGATGGCATTCCTTGTCACATTCTCGAATGCCTTGATGAGACGGTGTGTCTTCTCTTCATCGTCAAAGCCGCTGATCAAAGGCACCCTGGAGATGATGGGCATGTAGGCGGAAGTCAGGGCGATGGTCTCATCATCGGAAAGAAGCAGCTCCGGTTCATCCCCGTCATAGCGGTATCCAACGGGCTGTTTTTCCTCGATGCCGATCTGGATGATATTGCCGGAAAGAAGCTTCACGGTGCAGCTTCTGATCATGGGATCCGCAAGGATCTTCGATTCCACGGATGCCGGAACAACCGTATAGTAGAAATCATCTTCCTTGATCCCGGCAAGCGAGCGGATGTAATCCATGCTGAGATAATCATTGCCGCTGACCGATACAGCAGATACTCTGGAAAGCGGTGAAATCACATAGAGAAAAACGAGGAAAGCACTGGCAAGCAGCAGTGCCAATGGAAAAAGCCGCCTGTGTGCCAGGCGGAAATGTTCATTGTCATTGGCAACTGCCTTGTCATTGAACAGAGACTCTACGCCATCCTGTTCGTTTGGCAGAATATTCCTGTCCTGGCTCACCAGTTGAACTTCTCCACTTCTGTATAAAGGTCAATGCCGTACTTCTCACGCACCTTGTCCTGGATCTCTTCTACAAGTGTGAGAAAGTCCACAGCACTGGCGTGATCTTCATTCACGATGAAATTGACATGCTTGGGCGATACCATCGCACCGCCGCAACGGTGTCCACGGTAGCCGATGCCTTCGATCAGCTTCCAGGCAGGGATGTCATCCGGGTTGCGGAACACGCTGCCGCAGCTTGGCTTGTCCAGCGGCTGGGAAGCCATTCTTCTCTCCCTTCGGCTGTCCATGATCTCACGGATCTCCTTCTGATCCTTCTTCACAAGATGCATCTGAACGGCAATGATGATCCAGTCGGGATGTTTCTGGAAGATGCTTGTCCGGTAGCCGAATTCACACTCACTGCCTGGCAGCCATTCAAACCGTCCGTCACGGTATACAAACACCCCTTCAATCACGGCACTCATGTCGCTGCGGTAAGCACCTGCATTCATGTATGTCACACCGCCGACCGTAGCCGGAATGCCGCTGGCAAATTCCAGTCCGGACAGGGACTCCTGCAGGCATTGATAGGAAAGCGCAATGATGGAGCAGCCTGCCTGGGCAATCAGCCGGCAGTCATCGAAATAATAGTCGTCAAAGCGCCGCAGCGAGACAACCACACCCTCAAATGGTTTGTCGGAACAAAGCAGGTTTGATCCGTTTCCCAGTACCTTGTAAGGCACATTGTATTTCCGGATGATCCGCATGACACCGTCAAAAGAGACGGTATTGTCAGGATACACAACATATCCTGCCTTGCCGCCGATGCGAAGCGTTGTCATCGTGGACAGCGGTACATCCGTTTCAACCTCAGCGAACTTTCTGAGGCTCTTTTCCAGTTCATCCATTCACTATATCCTCAAGCCAGCTGACCATCTGTCCTGCCGCATCCTTCGTGCCCATGGCACTGGCATTTGCTTTCATCTTGCTCCGGCATGCATCATCCCGCATCAGCCGGTTCATTCCTGATACCAGCTTTTCCGCAGTGAGATCCTTTTCCTCGATCATCCATGCCGCATCCTTGCTGACCAGTTCCATTGCATTATAAACCTGATGGTTGTTCGGCACAAAAGGACTGGGAATCAGGATGGACGCACAACCGCACACAGCAATCTCCGCAAGGGTTGTCGCCCCTGCCCTGCATACCGCTGCACTTGCAGTCCTGAGACACGCGATGCCATCCACATAGTCGACAAGATGCACAAAGTCACGTTTGTTTTCAAATGTATAATCATTGGCCTTGCCCTTGGCAATCACCACAGGATAATCCCCGTCAAGAAGTGCACATGCCTCATCCAGTACCTTCGAAACAGACTCTGAGCCAAGCGATCCCATCATGATCACAACATAAGGCTGGCCGGGTTCCAGACCGTACTGCCGGACAAAATCAGGCTCCACCTTCCTGTTCCATGCCCTTGTGGCATCCGGATTGCCAAGCAGACGTGTCTTCTCCTTCGGAAAATCCTTAGCCGAATTGGCGTAGGCAATCTCAATGGCATCGGCGTAGCGGCCGAGCATGACATTTGCTTTTCCGGCAAAGGAGTTCTGCTCACTGATCATCGTCGGAATGTGCAGACGATGGGCAGCCATGATCAGCGGAACGCTGATGTAGTTGCCGAAACCCACGCACGCATCCGGACGGCTCTCCTTCAGCATCTTCGTGATCTTTCCTTCTGCCTTCTTCAAGGAGACAGCAGATCTGATCTTGGCGCTGATCCCGCCGTTCATGCCGGTCATTTCAAAGCCGGTGAAGTCATAGCCCTGTGCAGGAATGAGCTGTGCTTCCATCCGGTTGCTGGAGCCGATAAAAGATACATGGCAGGAAGGATCCCTTCTCACCAGCTCATCAGCGAAAGCAAGTGCCGGATAAATATGTCCGCCGGTTCCCCCGGTCGCAATCATTACGTGTTTCACGCCGGTTATTCTAACATGCAAATGGAAACAGGCATACAAAAATGATGGCTTGCGCCATCATCTTTGTACCAGTTGATCGATACGGTCCCAGACTTCATCCAGTCCCGTCTTCTTCGTGCTGGATACCGGAAGCAGTGAAGTCTGCGGTACGGAAAGCACCTGCGAGATCTTCTTTATCTGGTTGATCTGCTGGTTTCTGGAAAGCTTGTCAGCCTTCACACAGACCACAAGACATGCCAGATGTGCCTTTCTGGCATAGTCCAGCATTGTCAGATCATCCTCATCCGGAATCCTTCGGATATCAAGGACAAGGATCAGTCCCTTCAGCTGTGCTCTTTCCCTGAAGTAAGGATCCAGCAATGCCGCAAAATCAACGACACGCTTTGTTCCGCCTTTGGCATAGCCATAGCCCGGGGCATCCGTGAAGACAACCTTGTCATCAATGCGGAAGAAATTCAGCAGTACCGTCTTGCCGGGCGTACTGCCGGTATAGGCAAGCTGGCTGCGGTTTGTCAGGGCATTGATCAGGGAGCTCTTGCCGGAGTTTGAACGGCCGGCAAAGATGATCTCCGGAAGCTCTGATACAGGCCACTGTGATTTCCAGGCCGCCGTTGCGAGCAGCTCTGCGCTGTGGCTCTTCATTCCCTGATGAGTGCTTCCTTCAGCACCTGAGACATGCTCTCCACCGGTGTGAAGCGGACATGGTCCTTGACTGCCTGCGGTACATCATCGAGATCCCTGACATTCTGCTTCGGCATCAGGATATGCGTGATGCCTGCACGGTTTGCAGCAAGGCTCTTTTCACGCAGTCCGCCGATCGGCAGCACGTTTCCGCGCAATGTAACCTCACCGGTCATCGCAAGATCGGAATGCACCGGTGTACCGGTCAAGGCAGAGACAATCGCTGTGGTCAGTGTCACACCGGCACTAGGACCATCCTTAGGCACTGCCCCTTCCGGTACATGGATATG
>OMUX01000083.1 GCA_900314345.1 uncultured Erysipelotrichaceae bacterium
TCTTTACTGTACCATCATCACGGATGAGTGCCTGGATGTTATCCTTCTGGATCATGCGGGTTTTCTCGATGATGCCGTTGTTCTTGTTGGCAATAATATCATTAAAGAAACGCTTCCACTCATTATTCGTGAACGTGTAATTGTTCAGCTGTTCCAGCTTAGCCCTGAGATTATCAATGAGATCCTGTTCCTTGTGAATATTCAGATACTCATAGCCTTCCCGCTGCAGTAAAGCGATCAGTTCACGCTCGAGATCTGCTTCGGACTGATAGCTGTCGGAAGATGACTGGCCCGCTTTGTATTCCGTGACGACAGTATTCTCATCCGAAGATGCCAGCAGATTATATGTGCTCTGTGCCATGGTTATGCCTCCTTGCGTGGAAAGCTCAGGAGCTTGTCACGGTAGTAGGTGTATTGCTGCTGGCGGAGGGAAAGCTCTTCTGGAATTGCATCATAGATGTATTCACTCATTGATTCGAGCTTTCTGACAATATCGTTTTGCTCCTGCAATGATGGCAACGTGAATGAATATTTCATCACACTTTCTTTATCACCACGCGGCATTTTTCCACTGCTTCTGACGTTTACCGTATCATATGCAAAGAAGGCATCAGATGATAGCACGAAATACAAATAACGCGGATTAACGGAAGATGAATCCAGCACATGAATGCACAGCACATCCCCATTAGTCCCTCCATTTGTATCCGCAAGCCAGATTTTCTTCAAATATGGGCGAATGTTGCCAATTAAAATATCATTTCGCTCAAAACGAATAACGTTGCCTTTTGCCGGAACAAATGTCGCTGATACCTTTCCAGCTTTATTTTGGAGTAGATTGTCAACACCAACATAGTTTTCGGTTGTCATTTCTGATGCCGAAACACGTCCTTTTGAATATTCAGCTACATCTGAAAGGATGACATCGCTGCCATTATTCATCAGTTGGTCTCGCACATGCTCAAACTGTTTTTTTCTCTCTTCCAATTCCTTCTGCAGTTCATCCTGCAAGGCCGTAAAGCTGTCCAGAATACGAACGATTTCCTGCTGAACAGGAAGAGGCGGGACTGGAATATCTAACTTTTTTAAGTCTGTTTTGTTAAATTTTCCCTGCCCAACTTTGGATGTTATTTTTTCAAGCTGTTTCTGAAACAGTGGTGTCAAGAAAAAGTAATATAAATAACGCACCATCACTTCAGTACTTCTTAGTAAAATAGCATTTGTCGCCAAGGCATTATGCTTATATGGCAACTTCTTCGGATCAATGTAATAAACTTCCCCACAATTTCCAATATTAGGAAGAACTATGCATTCTCTATCAAGGTTAACCCTCCAAAGATATTTGAATGCCGATTCCGAAATATAAACAGGATGTGATGAAGTGAATCCGTTCTTGATATCCATTGTTCTTACAAGAAGGGCATAATCAGGTGTTGCTAAATAAGGGACATTCTTTTTAAGATCAGCAAAAGATCCAGCCGCAACATAATCAGTCACTGTATCGCAAACATCGCCTAACTTTTTCCATTCAGCTCCGTCTGGGCAGTATTCATGAATTAATTCATCGATCTTACTCATCGGCATCGCCCTCCAAATCAGCAACGATTGCATCTACTTGAGCACGAAGCTCATTCTCTCTTGCCACGATCTGTTCCAATTCTGCATTCACAGCCCTGATATCAATCTTTTCCCGTGTGTCCTTCTGCTCTACATAGGTATTCACAGACAGGTTGTAGTCATGTTCAGCGATTTTACTATTTTCGACAAGTGCTGACCGATATTGTTCTTCTTTTCTGCCCATGTACCAGTGGTAGATATTCTGAATGTTTTCTTCTGTCAGCTTGTTGTCCTTGCCAATCTTAATGAACTGGTCAGAAGCGTCAATAAACTGAATTGCTGTATCAGTCTTGGAACGTTTCAGGATCATCAGATCAACGCTGATGCCGACGCCGAAGAACAGGTTTGCAGGCATCTGTATGACGGCCTGCACGAAATTGTTATCCACCAGATATCTGCGGATCTTCTGCTCAGCACCGCCTCTGTACATGATGCCAGGGAAACAAACCATTGCAGCCGTTCCTTCATTGCTCAGCCATGACAGGCAATGCATGACGAAAGCCATGTCCGCCTTGGTCTTCGGCGCAAGAACGCCTGCCGGAGCGAAACGTTCATCATTGATGAGAACAGGATTATCATCGCCCTCCCAGTGTGTACTGTAAGGCATGTTGGTCACAATCAGGTCAAACGGTTCATCATCCCAGTGCTTCGGATTCAGCAGTGTATCGCCCTGCTGAATATCGAACTTATCGTATCCGATGTTATGAAGGAACATATTGATACGGCACAGGTTGTATGTTGTTACGTTCAATTCCTGGCCATAGTATCCCAAGCGTACATGTTCATCACCGAGGATCTTTGCTGACTGCAGAAGCAGTGATCCAGAACCGCATGCCGGGTCATAAACCTTATTGACATCTGTCCTGCCACCAAGGCCAATGAGTGTAAGCAGTCGGCTTACCTCCTGTGGAGTAAAGTACTCGCCACCGCTCTTACCGGCAGAACTGGCGTACATACCCATAAGGTATTCATAGGCATCACCGAAGGCATCAATTGTATTGTCTTCATAGCTCCCGAGCTTCATGCCAGCTACGCCATTCATAAGTGCATACAGACGCTTGCAGCGTTCAGGGACAGTTGCACCCAGCTTATTGGAATTGACATCAAAGTCATCAAACAAGCCGCTGAAGTCCTTCTCAGAGGTCTGCCCTTTGGCAGAGTCCTCGATGTCACGGAATACTTTCTGGAGCGTTTCATTCAGATGCTGACGATAACCGTCCGGATCATCCTTCGCACTCTGATAGACATTGCAGAACAGTTCTGACGGCAGAATGAAGAACCCTTTCTCCTGTACAAGACCGTCCCTGGCTGTTTCAGCCTCTTCGTCAGGCATCTGTGCGTAATCAAAGCCAGTATTGCCTGCGTCATGCTCGCCCTTATTGATGTAATCTGTCAGGTTCTCGGAAATATATCTGTAGAACAATGTTCCCAGTACATAAGCCTTGAAATCCCAGCCATCGACAGCTCCACGCAGACTATCCGCAATACCCCAGATAGCTTTATGAAGTTCTGCACGTTCCTGTTCCTTCTTATTATCAATACTCATTGCCTTCTACCTCGCATTATTATTATAGCAGTATTGCAAATAAACATCTACACAATTCAACATTAGTTAAGCTAGCTTAAAATATTGAAAAGCCAACGCATACAGCTTGAATATGTAACGCGTTTCGCATGCTCCACCTTCCCCTTTACATATAGAATAGCCAATGGTTCCCAGTTTGTTCCTGCATAAAGTCCAAAATACTTCCTGCCATTGCTACTTCAAAGTCAAAACCTGAGCTTGTGAAAAATGGCAGATTCTTAATATGAGGACATTTGTCCTTTTTTGTCCCTTGGCCGTATCTGGCAAGCATGCATACTTAAAAAGTGCCAAGCTGCAGACAAGGCTTGCAACATGGCACCACACGATCACTACATATCGCAAAGGTTCTTAACACATCTCAAACCATTGCAACCGTAACAGCTACAGATGCTATTCACATCACATGCATCCATGTCTCACAGAATTTCTACACTTTTGCAATACGCGGTACTTTGAAAAGATCAGAACTGTTATTTGCCTTCGATAAAATTCTTCATTGCAATATGCCTGGCATCCATTTCTTTCGGAGCCTTCTTGGCAGGTGGTCTCTTGTCAGTATTGCCATTCTGGAGCTTCTTCATAACTGCTTTCGTCAGCCCGCTGGCGTCAAGTTCCTGATATTTCTTTGCTTTCAGCGCACTTTCTGCAATTTTTCGGACAGTGGATTCGTTGTAATCGTCGGTAACAGCGGTAATATTCCGAACAACGGCATCCACCTTCCTCGCCTGATCCATGTCTTCTTGCATGCCGTTGATCAGATCGTTTGTAAACTGCTTCTGACGGGCATCATCAATTACCTTCCGCATTTCTGCATTAGCCGCGATTGCAAGTTCGGCGCGTTTCGACTCATTCAGGGGATTATCGATATCAGCAAGAAGCTCAATCAATCCAGGGTAATGCTTTTTAGCTGTCGCAGCAATGAACTCAGAATCAACGCTCTTTCCCTTGCCATAAAGCAGATGGTCAATTCCCATGTACATATAGATTCCAATGAGCATGTCAACGATTCCATCTGTATATTTGTATAGTGTATCCACCATGCCTTCGGTCAGCTTTATCGGTTCTTTTGTCCACTGATAACGGAATAGATTTGCTGCCAGTGCCGTGAAATAGCGCCTATCTTCGCAATATGCATTACCACGGATGATAGATCCAATTCTTCTGGCCGTTCTTGTCTTGGTAAACATGTGCTGATATGCATCTTCTGTTCCCACGACCGCTATCGCCACTTTCGTGTTATTTGCCATGGTCATAAGGCCTTCAAAGGAATTCTCACGGGTACTTTCAAAATCAATCAGCTGAATCTCGTCAAAGACAATAATGCCGATAGCAAATTGCTCAATGAAACGGCATACGAGAGCCTGCTTTCCGGCAAGCCCTGAGGCTTTCCTGATCTCATGCTCATATACCGGTGTCAGATTACCTAAAGCACGGTCAATAGCCTTGCCAATAGCCTCATAGAGGGCTTTGAAATTGCTGTTCGGCACGGCATTCACAACTAGATAGACGATCTGTATAAAATGTGTTCCGTCAGGAAGATTGTGTCTTATGACCTGAGGGTAGTTAGAGAAAAGAATCTTTAAAGATGAGCTCTTCCCGCATCCGGAGTACCCAAGTAGTGCAAATCCGGCATTTGTAGCATCATTACTGTTCCCTACCACAATCTGATGCCCGGTCCTGCTCACATCATTGTTAGTGTAGGTAAGATCAACATCAGCATTGCGAAGTGTATGCCTGTTTCTGTACGAAGTAATCAAGACCGCATTGCATTCAGCTTCAAGTTCTTCATGGAATGGAAGTGGAAAGCGAACCTGTCTGAGCAGTGCGATCTGTGAAAGGATCTGCGCGTCCGACATGTTTGCATCCGATGGATTTGCAAATGGAACAGTCTTCGTGTAAGCACGTCTTACAGCCAGTCCTGATCTTGGTGCCGGCAGAGCTTCAATGTAAGGATTTCCTGCATCGTAAGCATTCGCTGCATGTTTATAGCGGGCATCTACTGGTACTCCCTCCTGAAATGTGTTGGAATCATACTGTTCTTCATCATCACAGATATAGGAATATTCAAATTCTGCCATTACTTATTCCTCTCTTTATAATCATCAAGAGCATCGTCAAAACTGATTTCCGGTACGATACTGTCAGGATTTTCCGATTTCTGACTGCTTTCATCCTTAGATGCGCTGATAGCTTCTTTTGATGAATCACTTAATCTCTTCTGAATAGAATTACCGGAATTGACCGCCTGCTTCTCTTCTTCACGGCTCTCACGCATGTTATTTGGATCAGAGTACCGGGGTGCGGACACACTGCTGACAATAGTGTCATTTACCGTTCTTTCCGTTACAGAAACTTCAAGGTTGTGCCTTCTGCCTTCAGCATCCATGGCTTTTTTCCTGGCTCTGTATTCCATGTAATCCTTATATGTCATGCCTTCAAAACCCTGATTGCCGAATTTTGCCGGGTTTAATGGAGCTGTTTCAAGCTTTCCATCACTGATGTAATACAGCTGACCGATATCACGCGGGTCGTACCTTGCCTCGAAGCCTTCATACTTGGACTGCAGCTGGTACATCCTGTGGGTAAGCTTCTTGTCTGTATAATTCATGTAATACAGGTCTTTCCACTTGATGCCTTCCCTGTTTATCCTGGCATTGGCTGGCGTCAGAAGCGCCCAGAAGAATGTGTTTTTGTCTGCAATCGGCCGAGGCATTCCATAGATCCTGCATCCATACTTCCAGAGCTCTGCAGGGATCGGACGGACTCCGTCATCTCTCATCCGCTTGTTCATCTTGTAGTATTGCAGATACTTCTGATTATGGTTCAGAACGTAGTTGACGCACATCTGTGTGTATTCACGGATAGTCAGTTTTGCTTCTTTATGATGCTGACTGTCATGCCGTTTCTCAATCAGGCCATTGTTTTCGACGAATGAGTTCTGGTTGAACTGTATCTGGTGGAATTCCTGCTCGACGATGCCTTTGAGAGATCCCGTTGCTGCAGGCTCCAGGAGCCTTTCAATGCCAATCTGGTTCAGAATAGCTTCGACTTTGTCACTGCGGAAGTCTGCTCCGCGGTCAACACGGATACGACGGGGAATGATATTAGACGGCCAGAGATTAGGGGAGAATGATGTAATGCCGAATTTTGCGGCATATTTCGCTTTATCGTCAGAAAGATTGAGGAACAGATTAGTGAATGCAAGCGTACTGTTGTTTTCGAAGCTTACACTCATGGCAAGAATGACACGAGTCCACACATCAATCATCAGATAAAGAATTCCGCGGCCAATGGTATGCTCTCTGTCAGCTTCCGATACAAGGGATATGTCTGCTTCAAGAGCATCAATCTCTGCCATGTCTCCCGGTCCATGAACTCCTTTCATTGTGTCACTGAGCAGCAAACGTTTATTATTACGGACTTCCTCTTTGGAGGTACGAATGGCATCCCTTTGCTCCGGGGTCATATTTGTCTTGGCATAGTAATAGAACTGCCACATTGTTGGAAGTTCTGACTCGTCTTTCATAGTGTTTGTAACAACACCATTATCATATGTGGTGACTGTATAGTGCTTTCTAAGCATATCTTCATAGCAGCCTTTATAGGTTTTTGCCCTTCCGCTGTCATAGTCTTTTAGTGCTTCAGCAAAATACTTCTCTACCTGGCTGTCTATAATGACATTGCTCTTTTGCCCATATTCCTTTGGACGGCCAGTTCTTTTGGAATATGAAACATGATTGTCAGAGCGAAAACTCTTCAGCGTTCGCTTGTCTAAAAGTGATGATTCCTTGCAGCCACTCTGCAGGTAAATCACAACCTGTTTCCAGAAAGCAGACTTCTTGAGGCCGTATTTTTCCAAGAGTGCGGCCATTTCAGGCTTAGTGCCTCTACCTGATAAGCCAATATATGTTGGCCCATATATCTGATCTACTTCATGCATAAGTTTTTTATACATGGAATAGCGCTTGGCAATAGCCGGATCCAACTTTGCCTCATCAACGATAATAGAATCTTCATCGGCTCTGATGTGCCATGATTTATCATGCAGAAAGGAAATAATATCATCTGTAGAAAATGTTCTGGCAATGAATTTAGTGGTGTTCATCTCAAAGAGCACAGCATATTCTCTGTTGACGTAAAGAACACGAAACTCTCTGCCATCAGCAGTGCATACAATATCATTCACTTTTACTGTAATATCAGCTATTTCTGCCATATTTTGCCTCCATAAAGCTGTACAAGCTTTTCAAAATCCAATGGCGCAGACTCCATATCAACGCTGATCTGTTTAGTGGCAATACAATGTTTCACAGCACCGATCTGGTCATGAACGCGTTTCACATCGTAATATTCAATGCAAAGCCTGATATTATCAGCAAAAACGCGATTCATGTCTTCCTTATATACGAGTTTCCATGGGACACCTTTCAACTGCCAATACATTTTCTCGATCCAGAGTTTTTCAACACTGCGCGGATTGCCGTCCAAGTCTGCGCGGCCAGCTTTGACCGAATATGCTTCCAGTTTATTTCCATGACTCGTGACAAGCAGATCCGTTGTCATACAGTCAAGGCCTTTTGCAACGCGCATAATACCGGCTTTATCTGCGATTTGATTGGTAGTATCCAGATCGATCGGGAACTGCTCCCGGATGTCTTCTACGCTGTCATCCCATCGCAGAATGTAATAAAGCCACGCTTCTCCTTCTGAAAGGAGTTCAACCGTGCGTCCATGCTTCCAGTCGACAATGTTATGTGTAACGCCCATGCTGTTGATCTCCCTGGCTTTGATCCATGGCCGATAATCAGCTCCGGTTCCGGTTCCACGTCCTTGTTTCACCTTTGAATTAAATGATATCGGGCTTTTCATATTATTCTGCGAACAGCCTCCTTACTGCGTTGAAAGAGAATGCATAGCGTCCCTGATACATTGAGAACTGCTTTGCTGTAAGGCGATTATCCCGCACATACTGTTGTAAGACCTTATAGGCTCTGGTTTCATCTTTGCCATGCAGGTATTTCTTGATGTTACACACTACGTCCAGAATCATCAGAACCTTCCAGTTATCTTCGGTTATAGTGACAGGACTGCCATGAATGCGTAGCTTGTGCCCAAGGAATGTTGTGGTCCTGCCTGTGACATTGGTGGCTGTCTCTATGTTTGTTACCAGTCTGTATGCCTCAGGTTTCTCATTAGAGATACCGAGATAGCTAAGCGCACTTTCGCCGGTCGGATAGCCTATATGCCGGCCATTCCGGCACAGGTACTTTTCCGTAATAATTTCGTCATCAGTGAAGTGATCACCTGGGTATGCATAAATTCCGAATCCGATCTTCTCAAGCTTCTGCTTTTTGGTACAAAGCTTCGATATTCTGGCTTTTACAATCTGATACGTAAGCCCTGGAACACGTATATCTGTCAGAAAGATCGGATGGTGCTTTGGACAGTTCACTTCTATCCAGCTGAGGATCCTGTTCTCTTCTGTTTCAACAGTTGATTCTTGTCCTCTTTCCCGTAACGGCAGAACATCTGATGGTGTTGGCCTTCTCAATTCCTGTAGCGTCTTGTCTCTGGTCAGGTCAACGCTTCTCCCAGTATTAACATTTCTGATGGTATACAGGTTATAGCTTCTTCTTTCGGCCACTTGGTACTCGTCATTGGAAAGATCGGAAACAAGTTTCCTGAACTGTTCTTCCCGAAGCTGCTGATTGCACTTTTTGCATCTCCCACCGTTCAGAAAGGTTGCTGCCTTCATGCTGAAGACAGTTCCGCATGTATTATGACGTAGCACGGCCTTATCATTCTGTTTTTGACAGTCGCTGATAACCGTGTATTCATTACCCGTCAAATCTATGACAAGCGAAGGAAAGCCTTTGCTCTCCGTGGTCTTTCCTGTCTTACTTTCTCTATTAGTACATTTCGGGCAATTCCATGCATTGAGGAAATCAACCGGATGAATACAGATGACGTTTCCACAGGAATGCTTCAGTTCCATCAGATAACTGTATGGCTTGCTGATAATTGTGCATGCTCTTTCTTGTGCTAAGGTCTTTAGTTCTTCTGGAATCTCGAAAGGCTGGAACCTGTCTTTAAGCATTCTGATATCGGGGAACAAGGTCATTATCAGCGGAATGGTGTTCTCCGGTTTGAGATATTGATCGCTATAGATACATTTCCATCCGTTGTTAAGCTGTTTTGCAGAAGGAAACTTCAATTTATCAATGACAGCGGTGACAATATCTTCTTTTTTACCTCTGTATTGCCGGCTGATTTCTTCTCTCAGTACTGCCTTCAAGCTGTCAGCGTTACAGTCAATTTTTGCATCCAGCAAATCCTTACAGTACTTTGCATAAGCCTTACTACTTTCAGCGATAGTTACAGGAACAAGGTTTGGTGCATCATCGAGCTCATGCATTGCTATGCCGCCGTACTGAAGCAATTGAACTCCGTGCTTTGAGCACACAGTTACCCCTGGCAACTGATGAGCACGGCGATAATAGAAATAGCCGTGTTTTTTCACATCCTCCTTCATACATTCAGGGCACAACCGAATCTTCGGAATCAACTTCGTTTTCGTTGTAGAAACGAGGCGCTGTTCTGCATTGTTGTGAAAAGCGTCATTTATCATTACAATCTGCTGCTCTCTCGTCATGAACATGGCATAGAAGCTGTAGATTCCCGTATCCAGAAAGAAATCCATCTTGTCTCTATTGCTCAAATCTGCAGCTTTCCAGATACTATCGAAGTCAGTATCCAGCTCATAGGGAAGCACACGTCTGGATTTTTCAGATTCTGTTGCATTGGGCGTTATAAATGCATTGATAAAGTTCCTGGTAACTGTAAATCCGTTTTCTTTTGCAATACGCAGAACCCAGCTGTACATCAATTCATCTTCTTCAGTTTTTATCACTACGGGAATTGTTGGCATTTTTATCCTCTTTGCACTTCTTTGTACACTATCATTATAGCATTTGTCCGTGGTATAGTTTCAATTATTAATTAAATATCAAAAATATTTCCACGGTGTAGTTTCAATAGCAGGCAAAAAATAAAGACCATACGCTGTTAGCGCATGGCCTTTTCATATTCTCCAACTGTCTATATCCGCAATATAGTTTCTATATCCACGATATAGTTTCAATCTTATAGATGCAGGACTCTTTCCTTGATCTCTTCTGTTCTGCCCTGGTTCCAGAACTGTGTTCCGATATAGCCGCAGGTACGTCTTGCGACATTCATCTTGTTCTGGTCGGTGTTGCCGCATACCGGGCATCTCCAGATCAGCTTGTGGTTCTTGTCCTCGACGATTTCGATCTCTCCGTCATAGCCGCACACCTGGCAGTAGTCGCTCTTGGTGTTGAGCTCGGCATACATGATCGTGTTGTAAATGTGCTTCATCAGGGCAAGGACTGCCTGGATGTTGTTCTGCATGTTCGGCACTTCCACATAGGAGATGGCTCCGCCAGGAGACAGCTTCTGGAACCTGCTTTCAAATGTCAGCTTGTCAAAGGCATTGATCTCTTCCGTGACATGGATGTGATAGCTGTTGGTGATGTAGTTCTTGTCTGTCACACCCTTGATGACACCGAAGCGCTTCTGCAGGCACTTGGCGAACTTGTAGGTCGTGGATTCCATCGGTGTGCCGTATACACTGAAGTCAATGTTTGTTTCCTTCTTCCACTTCGTGCATGCATCATTGAGATGCTGCATGACTTCCAGACCGAACTTCTCGCCTTCCGGTGTAGTATGGCTCTTTCCTGTCATGTATTTCACGCATTCGCACAGTCCGCCGTATCCCAGGCTGATCGTTGAGTATCCGTCATACAGGAGCCTGTCGATCGTCTCGCCCTTCTTGAGTCTTGCAATGGCACCGTACTGCCACAGGATCGGGGCAACATCACTCGGCGTTCCCTTGAGTCTGTTGTGGCGGATCATGAGTGCTCTGTAGCAGAGATCAAGACGTTCATCGAAGATCTTCCAGAACTTCTCCATGTCCTTGCCGGAGGAGCATGCCACATCGACCAGATTGATCGTTACAACGCCCTGGTTGAATCTTCCGTAATACTTGTGCCGGCCTTCCTTGTAGTCCATGGCATCAGCCATGTTCCCCTTGCCGGCATCCGTGAAACGGTCCGGTGTGAGGAAGGATCTGCAGCCCATGCACGGATACACATCGCCCTTGAGCTGCTTCATGAGCTTTGCGGAGATGTAGTCCGGAACCATTCTCTTGGCAGTGCATTCCGCAGCCAGCTTTGTCAGATACCAGTATCTGCTGTTCTCATGGATGTTGTCTTCATCCAGGCAGTAGATCAGCTTCGGGAATGCCGGTGTGATCCAGACACCCTTCTCATTCTTGACGCCCTGCATGCGCTGCTTGAGCATCTCTTCAATGATCA
>OMUX01000401.1 GCA_900314345.1 uncultured Erysipelotrichaceae bacterium
TGTAAAGCAGGGGGATCTTCTGACAGAGATTGACCTGGACTATATCAAGGCGCAGGGCAAGCCTGTCATCACCCCGGTCATCTTCACAGACGGCACAAAGGTGGAGATGCTCAAGAAGGATACAGAAGTAGAGGCCAGGGAGTCAGATCTCATTAAGCTTGGCTGAGAAATAAAGGAGGAAACGGTCATGAGCTTTCATAACAAGGTTGTCTATCAGATCTATCCCAAGTCATTCCAGGATTCCAACGGAGACGGCTGGGGAGATATCAGAGGTGTCATCGACAGACTGGACTATCTTGCCGATCTTGGCATTGATGTGATCTGGTTCAATCCCATGACCGTTTCCCCGCAGAAGGACAATGGCTACGATGTCACGGACTACCGCAGGTTTGATCCCCGCTACGGCACGATGGAGGACTTCGAGGAGCTGGTGAAGGAGACGAAGAAGCGTCATATCGACATCATGTTCGATATGGTCTTCAACCACACCTCCACAACCCATGAATGGTTCCGGAAGGCACTGGCAGGGGATGCGAAGTATCAGGATTACTACATCTTCCGGGAAGGAAAGGCCGATGGTTCTGCACCGAACAACTGGCAGAGCAAGTTCGGCGGTCCTGCCTGGGTGTATGTACCTTCCCTGAAGAAGTGGTACCTGCATCTGTTTGACCCGACCCAGGCGGACCTGAACTGGGCAAACCCGGCAGTACGTCAGGAATGTGCGGATATCGTCAACTTCTGGAGAAGCAAGGGTGTCAAGGGATTCCGCTTTGATGTCATCAATGAGATCAACAAGTGGAGCTTTGAAGACGATCCCAATAACTTCGACGGCAGACAGTTCTATACGGACGGTCCAAGGGAAGAGGAATACCTGAAGTTCCTCAATGAAAATTCCTTCGGACAGGATCCGGATCATATCACGGTTGGTGAAATGAGCTCCACAACGATCGAGAAGTGTGCAAAGTATGCAGGCAAGGATTCCCATGAACTGGACATGGTCTTCTCCTTCCATCATCTCAAGGTGGACTACAAGGATGGAAAGAAGTGGGAGCTTCAGCCCTTTGACTTCATGGAACTGAAGAAGCTGCTGTTCTCCTGGCAGCTTGGCATGCAGGAACAGAATGCATGGAATGCATTGTTCTGGAACTGCCATGATCAGCCAAGAAGTGTTTCCAGATTCGGCGATGACAAAAAGTACCGCAGGGAAAGCGCCAAAATGCTGGCAACGGCAATCCATCTGCTCAGAGGTACACCGTATGTCTATCAGGGAGAAGAGATCGGCATGACCAATGCCGGCTTCACGGACATTGCCCAGTACCGGGATGTGGAAAGCATCAACTTCCATGACATCCTTCTCAAGGAAGGAAAGCCGGAAGAGGAGATCCTGCATATCCTGAATGAACGTTCCCGTGACAATGCACGGACGCCGATGCAGTGGAATGACATGGAGAATGCCGGCTTTACGGAAGGTACACCATGGCTTCCTGTCTGCAGCAACTACAAGGCGATCAATGCTGTCTCAGACCGCTGGGATCCGGATTCCATCTTCAACTATTACAGGGAGCTGATCCGTCTGAGACATTCAATGGAAATCGTTGCGGAGGGAGAGGTGAAGCCGCTTCTGGAAGAACACCCGGATGTGTTTGCCTACGAAAGGACATACAGCAAAGAATCCATGATCGTTGTATGCAACTTCTTTGGAAGGGACACGGATGTGAAACTGGATGTGAACGGCTATGAACTGCTGCTGTCAAACTATCGTGACAGCAAGCTTTCTTCTGAAATACATCTGCGGCCGTATGAGTCGCTGGTGCTTTACCGGAAATAAGCATTGGAACACAGGTGATTGCATGTCATCTGTGTTTTTCATTGCATGAATGCATGACATAATGTATATTCTCTCCATCTGAAACGGGGAATCATGCAATGGAACTGAGAAAGAAGAAAATCTTCCACAGACCTTCACTGATCATCGGACTGGTTCTGTCCGGGATATTGATTGCATCGCTGTAGATTTCGCCTGACCGGTGCGGTGATTTCGCTAACGACGGTGTAACAATTCAATCCAATCGGAGTGGCGCTTTCGCTTAACGCGGAGTGCTTTTCTTTTTGCTTTATAGTGAGTCTGTAGTTTTGAAACTAATAGATTGGAGATGATGATATGCAAAACTACAGCACCATTATCGGCGTCATCAGAATGCGAGAAGTACAGAAACTCCCATATGATGACTGCTGCCAACGCTACGGGATTGGATCGAGTACTGTGACGCTGATTATGTCACGCTATCGCGAGACCGGCCTTTCCCCGGAAGATCTGACCGCCATGGAACCTGCCAAGGTAGAAGAAACCTTCTATCCATCCGACCGGGTTCGAAGAAAGGATGTACC
>OMUX01000404.1 GCA_900314345.1 uncultured Erysipelotrichaceae bacterium
CCGTCGGTGGATTATACGACATTGGAACTGTGTTCCCTGTATAGCTTTATGAAATGCTGGGCGGCATTTCCAAATGTGGTTGGAACACCGATTTGTTCAATCTATACCATCTGCATGTAGTGTCTGTCACTGTTTGTGGCAGCCGGCATCTGGTATTTCCTGGGCAATCAGACATATAAGATGAAGGGTTTTATCCCTGTTTTGACCGCTGTTGTCTCTTATATGATCGTTGCCGTCATGGATCCCAGTGGTGCAAAGACATTTGACTATCTTGGTGGTACCGGCCTCTTTGCGGCCTTGATTTCCAGTATTCTTTCGATTGAACTTCTGCGCTGGCTAACAAATAAGAAGGTTGGCTATATCTCGCTAGAGGGGCAGGGAGTTCCGGAAGCTCTTACGGAATCGTTCGGGATGTTGATTCCGGTTGCGATTGTGCTGCTTGTATTTGGACTTGTGCATGCCGTTACGATCGCTTTGACAGGTTCTGCATTCCCGGCAATTATTTCGACAATCCTGGCTCCGGTTCTGAAGGCTACTGACAGCATTTGGGGCGGCATTATTCTTGTGTTCCTTGTTATGCTGTTCTGGTGGTTTGGAATTCATGATTCCGTCATTACCGGCCCGATGGGCGCATTCTGGGCAACAGCACTGGCGGCAAATATTTCTGCATATGCTGCAGGTACGACGGGTACGCAACTTCCATATGTCATTACAGAACCGTACTGGTGGTTCTTTGTCATGATCGGTGGGTCCGGCGCAACGTTTGGACTGGTACTTCTGCTGTGCTTTGCATGCAAATCAAAGCAGTTAAAGACAGTTGGAAAGCTTGGAATTGTACCTGCCTTCTTCAATATCAATGAACCGGTCATCTTCGGTGTTCCACTAATGATGAATCCGATTATGGCTGTTCCATTTATCGGGGCACCGGTTGCAAACATGATCATCACCTATATCTGCATGTCAACTGGTTTGGTGTCGCGTACTGTATCATATCCGGGCTGGAATCTGTTCTGCCCGATTGCTGCGATGATTTCTACGGTCGATGTAAGGGCATTTATCCTTGTTCTGGTGCTGATTGTGGTTGATGCATTGATTTACTTCCCGTTTATCAAGGCATTGGACCGTGAGAAGCTCGCGGAAGAAAAGAATGCCGTACAGGCCTGATCTGGAGGAACTACATGAAAATATTGCTTATCTGCTATGGCGGACTGTCTACCGGAATTATGAAGACAAAGATCGAAGAAGCCGCTGCAAAAGACGGTGTGACTGATCTGGATATTAAGGCTACTGCCTATGCACAGGCGATTGAAGACCTTGGAGACTACGATATTTATCTTCTCGGGCCGCAGATTCGCTATGCGCAGAAGGACTTTGAGGCAAAGGCAGCGGGGAAGCCTGTTCTGGTCATCTCTCCGGCGGATTTCGGTATGATGAATGGCACAAATGTCTGGAAACAGATTTCTGCAGCAATGAAATAATTCTTGGCCGGTGTAAAAACCGGCCTTTTCGACGGGTGCCTAATGTAATATTTATCTCTCTTGTTGATTGTTGCCGCGGGCACGATTTATCAGATCTGCTCAAAGAATGTTCCTGAGGGAGCTAATCTGTTCAGCTCACTGATTGTTACATATCTGGTTGCTTTGACGGTTTCGCTGATTCTTTTCTTTCTGACAAAGAAGGATACAACACTTTTTCAGCAGATACGCAGCCTGAATTTTTGGCAGATTATTCTTGGCATTGTTCTTGTTGCATATGATTTTGGGTATCAGCTGGCATATCGAAACGGCTGGGGAGTTGGAAAACTGCAGCCGATTGTCGGCGCGGCATTGCTGATCCTGATGTGTATTGTTTCGGTTCTTGTCTATCATGAGACGGTTTCTGCTAAGTATCTCGCTGGCCTTGTGATGATCGGTTGCGGGATTCTGCTCACTATTCAATAAGGAGGAGTACATGAGCGTGTTTCGAGATGATTTTCTTTGGGGAGGAGCGATTGCTGCGAATCAGGCGGAAGGGGCATGGAATGTTGACGGCAAAGGTCCATGTACTGCCGATTACCTGTATCTTGGCAATTATTCTGATAATGATCCTGCTCTGACAATTGATCCGACGCAGTATTATCCAACCCACGAAGCAATTGACTTTTACCACCGGTATAAAGAAAACATTGCTTTAATGGCGGAGATGGGATTTAAGTGCTTCCGTTTTTCCATTGCATGGTCCCGGATTTTTCCAAATGGCGATGAAGAGGAACCCAACGAAGCTGGACTGAAGTATTACGAAGATCTTGTTCGTACCTGTCATCAGTTTGGAATTGAGCCGATGGTTACGCTGAGCCATACGGAAACTCCGATTGGTCTGATCAAAAAATACGGTGGCTGGCGCAACCGTAAGATGATCGATATTTTTCTTCATTATGCAGAAACAATGTTCAAGCATCTGAATACGGTTCGCTACTGGATCACATTCAATGAGATCAATTTCATCTTCGAAGAAGGAATGCTCGTGCAAAACGGGGGCGTCACTCTACAGGAAGGAGACAATCTGAAGCAACTGACGTGGCAGGTTGTGCATCATCAGATGGTCGCGAGTGCAAGGGCGGTTCAGCTTTGCCATCGCTATATTCCGGATGCATATATCGGAGCGATGATGGAGGGGAGTCTTGCATATTCTATTTCCTGCAAACCTGAGGATGTTCTGGCTACGCAGAAAGATAATCAGGATTATACCTATACGTTCCTCGATATTTTGACAAAGGGCGAATATCCAAAGGCATGGCAGGCTGAAATGAAACAGGATCATATTCAGATCGAGACAGAACCGGAAGATTTTGTAGATTTAAAGAAGGGAGTGCAGAATTACATTCCGTTTTCTTATTATTGCATGCGGATTTCATCTGAAGAAATTCAGAAAAGCGTTCAGAAAAAGCCGGTCAAGAATCCGTTCACTGAAACCACTGACTGGGGAACAACCATTGATCCAATCGGTCTGCGCTATGTTCTCAATGATTACTATGAGCGCTATCAACTGCCTTGCTTTATTGTTGAAAACGGTCTTGGTGCAAAAGATGTTTTGACCGAAGATCATCAAGTGCATGATTCGTACCGTATTGAATTTATGCGCAAGCACATTGAACAGATGCGGCTGGCCGTGGAGGATGGCGTCGATGTCCTGGGCTATACCATGTGGGCAGCGATCGACATCGTATCTCAGTCGAAAGGTGAAATGAGCAAGCGCTATAGCTTTATCTATGTCGATCGTGATGATCATGGGAATGGAACAGGAAACCGGTATCGAAAGGATGGATTCTACTGGTATCAGAAAGTAATTGCAACGAACGGTGAAGATCTGGGATAATCATAACGATAAATAAAAATCCCTTTTTGCACAGTGTTGGTAAACCTGAGTCTAGAACCGCTTAGTCAT
>OMUX01000407.1 GCA_900314345.1 uncultured Erysipelotrichaceae bacterium
AGTATCCGCTGGTACGCGTTCCTTCCAGCAAGTATGACTTCACAGGTTCCATCGTAAGCATCGGCAGAAACGGCAGCCTGACACTGGAAAATGTCACAATCGACGGCAACCGCGATCTCGCTGCTGCAAAGTCTTCCCTCATCAATGATGCAGGTACACTGACACTGAACTCCGGTGCTGTGCTTGAAAACGCCAACGATACAGGAAACAGTGTGGATGTCGGCGGTGCAGTCTATGTCAGCGGCATCATGAACATCCATGATGGTGCTCTTATTACAAACTGCCAGGCAAACTGGGGCGGTGCAATCTATGTTACCGGAACATTGAACATGGACGGCGGCACGATGTCCGGCAACAAGGCGGTCATTTCTGACGGCTGGGTTGCCAGCGGCGGTGCTGTAGAAGTCAAATGCGGCGGTACATTCAACCTGTCCGGCGGAGCAATTACAGACAATACTTCTGAAGCAGTCGGCGGTGGTATTGCAGTCAATGCCTACACCATGAACAATACAGACTACGGCACAACCCTGAACATGACCGGCGGTCTGATCCAGAATAATGTTGCCCAGAACAACGGCGGCGGCATCTTCGTTCAGTGCGAAGGCACAGCAAATGTCACTGGCGGAACAATCGACGGCAACACTGCCTATGGAAAGAGCGGTTATGGTGTCTACAATTCCTACTTCACCGGCGGTGGCATCTATGTCAACGGCGGTTATACAGGCAGCTGGAATGATGGTGTTCTGAATATTTCCAATGTCATCGTCACTGGAAACAGTTCAACATGGTATGGCGGCGGCTATGCAGGATGCCCGACAAGCCAGACGCTTCTTGGACGTGACAACGGTGCTGCAATCTATGGCAATACTGCAGTGAAGGGTGCTGCAGACTTCTATACAACAAACGGCCACTATGGCTGGCATTACGGTTCACCGCGTGCAACTGTTTCTCCGTTCATGCTGGGCGGCGGAAGCTACAACTGGAAGAATGACCACAACGAACTCGTCGATTACACCATGCTTGCCTCCAGCAGACAGAGTCTGCACAACGATCATGTTGAAGGAGATGCAGCAGTGACAGCCGCAAGGGCACTTGCCAGGGTATTTGTTACAAACAACCACGGCGGTTCCAACGGCGGAGGCATTGGTTCCAACGGTACTGTGAACTTCGGTACGGGAACATCTGCCTATGCAGAGCTCAAGGTCACAAAGACCATGAGCGGCCGTGAGCTGAATGCCAACGATTCCTTCTCCTTCACGCTGACACCTGTTAATGGTGCACCGATGCCTGCTGAAACAACAGCCACAGCAGATTCTGCAAATGGCTTCGTTGCTTCCTGGGGAACGATTGAATACACAGAGAACGGTGTCTATGAATATCAGATCACCGAGAATGCCGGCGATGAAAAGGGTGTCGCCTATGACACAACGGTTCATACAGTCAAGGTAACTGTCACCAACAACAAGAAGGCTGATGTCTCCTATGACGGCAACGCTTCCGGATATCCTCTGACCATTAACAACCCTTATGCACCGGCTGATACCGATGCTGAGATCTATGCACAGAAGATCCTGAGCGGCCGTGACTGGAAGGCTGGCGATTCCTTCACATTCACACTGACAGCTGAGAATGATGCACCGGTTCCTGCAAGTACAACCGTTACCGTAAACAGCGGTGATGCACAGAGCTTCGGCAGGATCCATTACACAGCAGAAGGAACATATACCTACAGGGTTGCTGAAACAGAAGGCAGCGCTGCCGGTGTCACCTATGACAAGACGGTTCATACTGTCACAGTCACTGTCAGTGATGACCAGGCAGGAAACCTTGTTGCTGCCGTGAAGTACGATGATACAGATGCCAGGGCAGCTGTATTCACCAATACTTACCACGCAGACGGAACAACACTTTCTCTGAACGGAAGGAAGTACTTTGAAAACGGAGATCTGACAAAGAAGACATTCTCCTTCACTGTCAGGGAAGGCAATGAAACAATTGCCACAGGCAAGACTGACAAGGATGGTGTGATCACATTTTCTGAGATCAGCTATACCGAAAAGAGCAGCCACACCTACACGATCACTGAGGATATGCCGGAAGGCGCATCCAGGGAGAATAACTACACGGTTGATGGCATCCAGTATGATCCTAGCGTTGTTACAGTACACGCTGATGTAAAGGATGATGGAAACGGAAAGCTGACAGCTTCTCTCAGAGAAGGTGAAGCAGACACAATCGTCTTCCACAACACTCAGCTTGGAAGCCTGGTTCTGAAGAAGAGCTTCGCAGGTGCTGCACTCTCTGAAGAAGAGAAGAATGCACTGCGTCAGAATGTGACATTCACAGTCACAGGACCTGACAGCTACAAGAAGGTTGTCAGCTATGCAGACTTCAATGCGGATGGAACCTACACGATCGATGATCTTGCAGAAGGTACCTACAGTGTTGAAGAAAAGGGCGCAGAGCTGAAGAAGTACGATCTGACAGTTTCCTATGGCGCTCCTGCAGAGATCAAGGGAACACAGGGTGAGCTGGATGTCACAAACAGCTATGCCCTCGGCAAGCTCACTGTCACAAAGAGCTTCACAAACGGTGATGCCCTGAGTGAAGAAGAGAAGAATGCAATCATCTTCACAGTCACAGGACCGGATGGATATACAGCAAGTGCTGTGTATGCAGACTTCACAGACGGCAGCTGCACATTCAATGATCTGCCGGTCGGTGAGTACATGGTTGAAGAGACAAAGGCTGGCAAGGACGGCTATGAGCTGACCACAGCATATACAGTCAACGGTACTGAGACAAAGAAGGTATCCGTTGATTCCAATGGTGCTTCCATTGCGGTAAGCAACTCCTACCGCAGGAAGGAAGGCAGCCTTGTCATCACCAAGACATTCAGTGGTGATGAAATCAGCGATGAAGCTAAGAAGAACATCAGCTTCACTGTCACAGGACCTGACTTCAGTGAAACAGTCAGCTATGCAGACTTTACAGACGGCAGCTATACCTTCGAGCATCTTGTTCCGGGTGAGTACACTGTCACTGAAAACAATGCCGATGTTGACGGATACAAGGCTGAGACAAAGTACTCCGTTGAAGGCGGAAAGACCGAGGTCAAGGACCAGAAGACTTCCACAGTCAAGGTAACAAACAAGTACCACTATGAAGAGGGATCCCTGAAGATCACGAAGAAGTTTGCCGGAGATCTGAATGCATTCAGCCTGAGTGCAGAAGAGAAGAAGGCAATCACCTTCACAGTCACGGGACCGAAGGGCTACAGCAATACCTTCAGCTATGATGACTTCTTCCTTGGCTCCTACACACTGAAGAACCTCGTTCCTGGCACATACACGATCAGTGAGAACGGTGCTGAAGTTGATGGCTATGAACTGACAGTGACAGGCGATACAGCTGCTGTTGTTGAAGACGGAAAGACTGCAAAGGCAGAGCTCACCAATGACTACCGTCAGAAGAAGGGCAGCCTTGAAATCACAAAGACATTCACAGGCGATGCAGTGAATGACGATGTGAAGAACAGTGTTGCATTCACTGTCACAGGACCTGACTACAGCAAGACGATCCGTTATGCAGACTTCACAGACGGCAGGTACACGATCAATGATCTGCCGGTTGGAACCTACACAGTTGTTGAGAAGAATGCCGAAGCTGATGGCTATGAAGTGAAGACAACATACTCCGTTGAAGACGGAAAGACAGTTGTCGAAGACCGGAAGACATCTGCTGTTGCAGTGGAAAACAGCTACAACAAGCTGGAAGGAAGCCTGAAGATCACCAAGACATTCACCGGTGATGCAGTCAGCGATGAAGTGAAGAATGGCATTACCTTCACTGTCACAGGATCTGACTTCAATGAAACTGTGAAGTATACAGACTTCACTGATGGCAGCTATACCTTCGAGCATCTGGCACCGGGTGAGTACACGGTTGTTGAGAAGAATGCAGAAGCAGAGAACTATGCCCTGACAACCACATACAGTGTTGAAGACGGCAGGACAGAGGTAACTGACGGCCAGACTGCTGAAGTGGCTGTGACAAACAGTTACGAACATGAAAAGGGCAGCCTGGAAGTTACCAAGACCGTTACTGGTGCTGGTGACAAGAACCGTGCATGGAACTTCACCGTAACGCTGAGCGATCCCACGATCAACGGTACATACGGTGACATGATATTCAAGAACGGCGCTGCAGCATTCACACTGAAGAACGGTGAGAAGGCTGTGGCTGAGAATCTTCCTGCCGCAGTCACCTACACAGTTACTGAGAAGGAAGCCAATACAGAAGGCTACACAACTTCTGCTGTGAATGCAGAAGGTACAATCGTCAAGGATGAAACAGCTTCTGTTTCCTTCACAAACGATCTGCAGCCAAAGCCGACACCGACACCGGAGACACCGCACAATCCGACACCGACACCGGAGGCACCGCATAACCCGACACCGACGCCTGCGATTACTCCGGCTCCGACACCGACACCGTATACACCGAATACCGGCAAGAAGGTAAAGCCGAAGTTCCCGTTCACACCGAACACCGGAAAGAAGAGACTGCCGTTTACACCGTATACCGCAGATACCTTCAATCTGACGCACTGGATGGGTACATTCATGGCTAGCCTTGCAGTTGCTGTGTATGCATTCCTGAAGCAGAGGAAGCATTAATCGAATGAAGAAGACGAGAGATCACTGCTGACCTCCCGTCTTCTTTTCATTATGGTCAAATGAAAGGGACTGCCTTGCGACAGTCCCAGATGTGATGATGGCTTAGTGCTCAACCTTGACGATGCTTTCGTTGTAGAGCTGTTCCACTCTTGTGGCTGCTTCTTCAATGGAGATGTCTTCTGCTTCCTGGCCTCTGACCTTGAATTCAACCTTGCCTTCCTTGACACCTCTTCCCACAGTAATGCGGAAGGGGATGCCGATGAGGTCCATATCCTTGAACTTGACGCCAGGTCTTGCGTCACGGTCATCCAGGATCGGTTCCAGACCCTTGGCAGTCAGTTCATCATAGAGCCTGTTGGCTACTGCAACCTGCTCTTCATCCTTCATGGAGATGATGACGATGGAGCAGGGGTAAGGTGCGATGTCTGCCGGCCAGTTGATGCCGTTTTCATCAGCCTTCTGTTCGACAAGGGCAGCCATGGCTCTTGCCGGGCCGATGCCGTAGGATCCCATCCAGACATCCTGGAGCTTGTTGTTCTGATCCAGGTACTGCAGGCCCATGGCCTTGGAATACTTTGTGCCAAGCTTGAAGGTATTGCCTACCTCAATGCCATGTGCGAAGTGGATCTTTCCGCCGCAGACAGGGCAGGTATCGCCTTCCATGATGTTTCTCAGATCGCCGACTCTGTCGATCCTGAAATCCTTCTGGTTGACACCGGTGTAATGGTATCCCGTCTTGTTTGCACCGACGATGAAGTTCTGCATGTAGGTGACTTCCTCATCGGCAATCAGTTCACACTGGATGCCGATCGGACCGGCAAAGCCAACCTCAGCATTCGTGACCTTCGTGACGGTTTCCGGATCTGCGAGCTCAACCTCCGTTGCTCCGTAGAACTTGCGCAGCTTTGTCTCATTGATATCACGGTCGCCTCTGACCATGACAGCCACAACCTTGTCATCGACCTTGTAGATCAGTGTCTTGACGAAGTGCTTGGCATCCTTGTGCAGGAAGTCCGTGACTTCCTCAATTGTTCTGCTGTGGGGTGTTTCCACCAGTGTCAGTTCTTCCGGTGCTTCCTCATGGTCCGGCTTTTCCGGTACACATGCGGCAACCTCAATGTTGCTGGAAAGACCGCAGTCATCACACAGCACCAGGATATCTTCACCAAGCGGTGTCACTGCCTGGAACTCTTCGGAAAGAAGTCCTCCCATGATGCCGGTGTCGGCACGGACAATGCGGAAGTCCAGGTGGAGTCTTGTCATGATGTTCTTGTATGCATTGAACTGCTTCTGATAGGATTCATCGAGCCCCTTTTCATCGGCATCGAATGTATAGGCATCCTTCATGATGAACTCCTTGGTGCGGACAAGACCGTATCTCGGTCTTGGTTCATCACGGAACTTCGTCTGCATCTGGTAGATGGAGAAGGGCATATCCTTGTAGGACTTGATCTTCATCTTGGCTGCCTGGGCAAATAATTCCTCATGGGTCGGGCCAAGGACATACTGCATGCCCTTGCGGTCCTTGAGGGAGAACATACTCGGGCCAAAGCCTGCACGTCTGCCGGAGGCAACATACACATCCTCAGGAATCAAAGCCGGCATCAGGAGCTCCTGGCAGCCGGTGCGGTCCATCTCATCCCTGATGATGGCTTCAATCTTTCCCATGACCTTCCAGCCCAGCGGCATGATCATGTATACACCGGAGGAACTCTTCTTGATATACCCTGCCTTGACAAGCAGGTTCGAGCTTCTGGAATCCTCGTCCTTGGCATCCTCGCGGAGCGTATAGAAGAAACTGCTGTTCAATCTCATAAGTATCCTTTTTTCCTTCTTTTTTCAACGCTTGCCATTATACCATGATCGTCTTTACTTTCCTTATAAATGCCGCTATTATATTGGCAATCTCAAAGAAAGAAGGAGGCATTGCATGGCACATTTCTGTCAAGAACCATCACATACGTTCAGCGAGTATCTTCTGATTCCGGGACTTACGGGAGAACAGAACACCCCGCAGAACGTATCATTGAAAACACCGTTGGTAAAGTTCCGCAAGGGTGAGGAAGAGCCTTCGATGTCCCTCAATATCCCGATGGTTTCCGCTGTCATGCAGTCAGTATCCGGCGACAGGCTCGCCATTGCATTGGCCAAGGAAGGCGGTATTTCCTTCATTTTCGGCTCTCAGTCCATCGAATCCCAGGCGGCTATGGTCGCAAGGGTCAAGAATTATAAGGCAGGCTTCGTACCGAGTGATTCCAATGTCAAGCCGGATACCACCATCGCTGAGATGATGGATATCCTGAATGAAACAGGCCACAGCACCATGCCTGTAACAGACGATGGCACAGCAACCGGAAAGCTGCTTGGCATGATCACATCCAGAGACTACCGTCTTGGCCATGTGGACATGAACCAGACCGTATCAGAGTTCATGACACCCAGGGAGAAGCTCATTGTGGCAGGGGTTGATACATCCCTGTCTGAATGCAATGACATCATCTGGGAGCACAAGCTCAACCAGCTGCCGATCGTGGACAAGGATGACCATCTGGTCTACCTGGTCTTCCGCAAGGACTATGATTCCCACAAGGAACATCCGCTGGAACTCCTCGATGATGAAAAGCGCTTTGTTGTAGGTGCAGGCATCAATACCAGAGACTATGAGCAGCGTGTACCGGCATTGGTTGAAGCAGGCGTTGACATCCTTGTCATTGACTCCTCTGATGGCTTCACGGTATGGCAGAAGAAGACGATTGACTGGGTGCGTGCACACTATGGAGACAAGGTGAAGATCGGTGCCGGCAATGTCGTGGACGCAGCCGGATTCAACTACCTGGCAGAGGCTGGTGCAGACTTCATCAAGATCGGCATCGGCGGCGGCAGTATCTGCATCACCCGTGAGACAAAGGGTATCGGAAGAGGCCAGGCAACTGCAGTCATTGAAGTTGCCAAGGCAAGAGATGAATACTTCAAGAAGACCGGTGTATACATTCCGATCTGCTCGGACGGCGGCATTGTGTATGACTATCACATCGTTCTGGCACTGGCCATGGGCGCAGACTTCGTGATGCTTGGAAGATACTTCTCCAGATTTGAAGAAGCACCGGGCGCCAAGATGATGGTCAACGGATCCTATGTCAAGGAATACTGGGGCGAAGGTTCCAACCGTGCAAGGAACTGGGGCAGATATGACCTTGGCCAGGGCAAGAAGCTGACGTTTGAAGAAGGTGTCGACTCCTATGTCCCGTATGCAGGATTCCTCAAGGACAATGTGGCAATGACCACAGCAAAGATCCGCTCCACCATGTGCAACTGCGGTGCCCTGACCATTGAGGAACTGCAGGAGAAGGCAACGCTGACACTGGTATCCGCAACCTCCATTGTGGAAGGCGGCGCACACGATGTCATCGTCAAGCACAAGGATACGGAATACAACAAGTAAGCTGCTGAATGAAAAACTCACTTCCAGAGCGGAGTGAGTTTTTATAGCGGTTTGCCGTCTTTCAATGATTGTCTGATCAGGCGGAACGCTTCATCCTGTCCATTGTCCCTGACGATCTCCAGGATATGCTGCATCTCCTTTGCCGTCTCCGGATGCATGTACTTTCCTCCGTCATGGTTCATGAAGTAGTCCAGGGGATCCGAGCTCTTGTAGTCCTTACCATGGTAGGTCTCACAGGCTGCCACACGGTCGCAGATGCTTTCGATCAGATAATTGTATGGCATGGGAACCGGCGACCATACCCCGTGCAGCGTGTCATACCAGTATTCCCAGTGGTGCTTGTTATGGCCCTTGTGGTGCAGCCACCCCTGGGAATAGCCATGCAGTTCCTTCTCATAGACATATGGAGAACGCCAGCCCTGGTAGTACTTCACACTCGGAATGAACTCGCTGGGGGAATACTTGGAAAGATCATGCGTCAGTCCCTGCCAGTACAGCCCGCAGGCAAAGCAATGCTTTCTGACAAGGGAGCGGTGATGGTGGACGGTACGGATATGTCCGGTGAGCCGCTTCCAGAATCCAGGTTGTCTTTTTTCTTCTGACATCATGAAGATTCTAGCTGAAAGCCGCATCAGAATCAATGAATCAGACGTACGTGCAAATGTTTTGTATGTTAGAATAACGTAGAACTTGCGGAGGGAACAATGAACCGTCATAAGGACAGAGAAAAAGCAATGATCAGCGTCTATCAGGATCTGGTCTACCCAAGGGATCCCGAACAGCTGATTTCGGATAACTACAACCCCGATGAAATCAAGAAGGATGCATACTTCAGAAAGGTGATCACCACCGCCATTGACAATACGGACCGGTACCATGGCTATATCGACCAGGTGCTGAAGGACTGGTCGTTTGACCGTCTTGGCTACATAGAGCAGGCCATTCTTTTGTGCGGCTGCGCAGAGTTTGATCTCAAGGAAGTTGAAGCAGCCGTGATCATCGATGAATATGTCGAGCTTGCCAAGGAATACTGTGAACCGGATTCCTACAAGCTGATCAACGGAGTCCTGGACCGCATATGAACAATGCAGTGACAGTCAGCGGACTGGTGCGCTATCTCAAGGCAAGGCTGGAAAATGATGCCAGACTGCAGTCTGTGATGGTGGAAGGGGAGATTTCCAACTTCAATGCCTACCGCAGCGGTCACTGGTATTTTTCCCTGAAGGACGCCAATGCCCAGATCAAGTGCGTCATGTTTGCCTACCAGAACAGACGCATGACCTGGATGCCCAAGGACGGCGACAAGGTCATCCTCACCGGCAGCGTGAGCGTCTATGAAGGAAGAGGCGAGGTACAGCTGATGGTATCCGGCATGAAGCCGGCCGGCATCGGCGATCTCTACCTGCAGTTTGAAGCATTGAAGAAAAAGCTCAGCGAGGAAGGGCTGTTCGATGAGGAACACAAGAAACCAGTTCCCCGCTATCCCATGAAGGTATGCCTTGTCACAGGCAGGAATACCGCCGCAAGGGCGGATGTACTGACCACCATGGCCAGAAGATGGCCTGTGGCCAGGATTTCTGAATACCCCGTCCTGGTACAGGGAGAACAGAGTGCCCAGCAGATCATCCATGCCCTGAAGACAGTGGATCCCATGGGCTTTGATGTGATCCTGCTAGTCAGAGGCGGAGGCTCCATTGAGGACCTCTGGTCCTTCAATGATGAGACTCTTGCAAGAACCATCTATGCACTGCATACACCGATCATCACCGGTGTCGGACATGAGATCGACTATACGATTGCCGATCTTGTCTCTGATCTCAGGGCACCGACACCAACCGGTGCAGCAGAGCGCTGCTCTCCGGATATCAAGGATGTCCTGCAGAACCTGGATGATCTGGAATTCCGCATGAACCGCAATGTGAACATGCGGCTTGATGCAGAACGTGAGAATCTCAATGCCCTTGCGGAAAAGCCGGTATTTACAAAACCAGGAAGGCTGTATGAACAGAAGGCTGTGATGCTGGAATCACTGAAACAGCAGTTCATGCGGCAGATGAACACCAAGGCATCGGAGATGCGCAATCAGGTCGGCGGGTATCAGAACCGTCTGGTACAGAGCGGCACACGCATCGTCCATGACGCAAGGATGCGTCTGGAAGGGGATGCACAGCAGATGAATCACGCAGTGGATGCGTATACAATGAAGAAGCAGGAACAGCTGAAACAGAATACCGGGCTGCTGGATGCCTACAGCCCTCTCAAGGTGCTGGAAAGAGGCTACAGCATCACCACATCAGGCAAGGAAGTCATCCATTCTGTTTCACAGGTAAAGCATGGCATGGATCTTTCCATCCGGGTATCGGATGGTGTGATTCATGCAAAGGCACAGGAAGGAAACATCTGATCATGGCAAAGGCGAAGACATTTGAAGAATCCATGGAACGTCTGGAAGAGATCGTCAGCGAACTGGAAAAGAACGAAAGGCCGCTGGATGAAACCATCGCATTGTTTGAAGAAGGACTGAAGCTTGTCAAAAGCTGCGACAGCCAGCTAAAGAGCTTTGAAGCCAAGGTTGAGGATCTGACAAAGAAGAATGCGGAGGAGACACCGGATGAACTTTGAAGAGGAACTGAACAGGGCCATTGACCAGATCACGGACAGCCGCACCCGGGAAGCCATGCGCTACAGCCTCCTTGCCGGAGGAAAGCGGATCCGTCCGAGCCTTCTGTTTCTGGCATTGAAGGGATACGGGAAAGATGAGGCAGAAGGCCTTCCTTTTGCCATTGCCCTGGAGATGATTCATACCTATTCCCTGATCCATGATGATCTTCCGGCCATGGACAATGATGATCTGCGCAGAGGAAGACCGACATGCCACAGGCAGTTTGATGAAGCCACGGCAATCCTTGCCGGGGATGGTCTTCTGACCTATGCATTCACCATGGCATCAGGTGCTGATGTACCGGCAGAGAAGAAAGTGAAGTGCATTTCGATCCTGGCGGAAATGGCCGGACCGGACGGCATGGTGTATGGACAGACGCTGGATATGGCAGAAGACAGCACCTATGACTTTGAAGCACTGAAGAAAGTACATAAATACAAGACCGGATGCCTGCTTTCCGCACCGCTCATGATGGCGGCAGTGCTTGCAGACCAGGAGGATGCCGTGGTGGAGCACTGGCATGAAATCGGTGATACGATCGGTCTTGCCTTCCAGGTACAGGATGACATCCTGGATGTCCTGGAGACACCGGAACAGCTTGGCAAGAGCAATTCCGATGAACGCAATGAAAAGGTGACAAGCGTCAGCCTGCTTGGCCTGGACAAGGCAGAACAGCTGATGGATTCTCTTTATGAAGAGAGCGAGAAGGAGATTGAAGAAGTCAGGGGATTTGAGGGAAAGGAACTCGTTGATCTGATCCAGGGGATTGCCACGCGGAAGAAGTAGGAGGCAGCAGTATGGACCTGACGGAAATCAAGAATCCTGAATTCCTGAAATCGATGAGTGTCAGCGAGATGAATGATCTGGCATCGGAAATCCGCACGTTTCTGATCCAGAACATCTCAAAGACCGGCGGACATCTGGCAAGCAATCTTGGCGTCGTGGAACTGACCATAGCTCTGCACTATGTGTTCAATTCCCCGAAGGACAAGATCTTCTTTGACGTGGGTCACCAGTGCTATACGCACAAGATCCTCACCGGACGGGCAAAGGAATTCAATACCCTGCGCCAGTACGGCGGCATCTCCGGCTTTGAAAAGCGGAGGGAAAGCGAGCATGATGTCTGGGAGGCAGGTCACAGCTCCACCTCCTTAAGCGCAGCCCTTGGCATGGCTGTGGCACGTGATCTGCAGGGACAGGATTATGATGTTGTGCCGGTGATCGGCGATGGTGCACTGTCCTCCGGCATGGCCATGGAAGCACTCAATGAGATCGGTTCCGAGAACCGGAAGATGATCATCATCTTCAATGACAACAACATGTCCATCTCCCACAATGTTGGTGCCATGAGTCTTGGCTTTGCAAGACTGCGTGCCGGCAAGAGCTACAATGCCTTCAAGAACAACATGAAGTCCTCATTGAACAACGATGAGTTCGGAAGGGTCATGTACCATGGCCTGAAGAACGTGAAGGACTACTTCAAGGATCAGCTGGTGGACCAGGGCATCTTCGGGGATTTCAACCTGGAGTACATGGGACCGGTGGACGGACACAATATCCGTGATCTGATCCGTGTGCTGACCGTTGCCAAGGAACATGGCGGTCCTGTGGTGGTGCACTGCATCACCCAGAAGGGAAGAGGATACGCACCCTGTGAGAACGACCGCAAGGGATACTGGCATGGCGTCGGTCCCTTTGATCCATCCACCGGCAAGCCATTGCACGAAGTACCGGAAGGCTTCCTTTCCTGGAGCAGGCTCATGAGCAGCACGCTGTGCGAGCTTGCGGAACAGGATGAACGCATCGTTGCCCTGACACCGGCCATGATCAACGGCAGTGCACTGGATGACTTCTTTGCAAGATATCCGGAGCGTGCCTTTGACTGCGGCATTGCCGAGGAACATACCGCAACATTCGCAGCTTCGCTTGCCTTGTCCGGCATGCGGCCTTACATGGCAGTGTATTCTTCCTTCCTGCAGCGAGCCTATGATCAGGTGAACCATGATATCTGCCGGATGGATCTGCCGGTGATTCTGGGGATTGACAGAGCAGGACTTGTAGGAGAAGATGGAGAGACCCATCACGGCGTGTTTGACATCGGCTTCCTCAAGCCGATCCCCAACATCGTGATTGCCCAGCCAAGAAACGCCAGGGAAGCACGCAATATGCTCTGCAGCGCTCTCCAGCAGAACCACCCGTATGCCATCCGCTATCCAAGAGGCAATGTGGCATGCCGGGAAAAGACACCGTTTGAGCGGATTGAAACAGGCAGCTGGGAGGCATTGAACGAAAAGGATGACAACCAGGTCATCGTCATGACCTACGGTCCGGATGTGGATGTGATCCTGAACAAGATCAAGGTCAATGACCTTAAAGCGGAAGTCATCAACTGCCGCTTCTTCAAGCCATTGGATGAAACAATGATTGAACGGATTGCCGCAAGGCATCTGCCTGTCATCATCTATGAAACAGATATGAAGGAAGGGGGACTTGGTTCCTCCATCCTGGAATATGCATGTGATCACCATCTTGCAATGCAGATCAAGCGGATCGGCATCGGGGATCACTATGTACAGCATGGCTCTGTTGCCTGTCTCCGCAGGGAACAGGGGATTGATCTGAACACATTATATGAGGAGATTCAGAAGATTCTGAATAAGTGAAGAAGATATGATCAGACACCTGTACATCAAGGATTTTGTGCTTATCGATGAAGTGAACCTGGACTTTGAGCCCGGGTTCTCTGCATTTGTCGGAGAAACCGGCGCCGGGAAATCCATATTGATCGACGCCCTTTCCCTTTTAAGGGCAGACAGAGCCAGCAGCTCTTATGTCGCAAAGGACAAGGCAAAGGCCATTGTCGAGGGAACCTTTGATCTGACAAAAGATAAACACGCAGAATCCGTGATGGAGGATGCCGGATTTGAAGTGAATGAAGAGACGGTCTTCACAAGAGAGATCACCGCTTCCGGAAAGAGCACGGCAAGGATTGACCACCGCATTGTATCTCTGGCTCTCATGAAGGACATCCTTCGGGATGAGATGGATATCCATGGCCAGAGAGACAGCCAGTACCTCCTGAACAGCTCCATGCATGTCCATCTTCTCGACCAGTATGTCTCTGATGACAAGCAGCTGCAGAAGACAAAGGATGCGTACAAGGCATGGAAACAGATCGTGGATGAAAGGGAAGCTGCCCTGAAGGAAACCTACAGTGAGAATGACCTGGAGTACTTCCGCTATGAAGTCCAGGAGATTGATGCCGCAAAGCTTTCCACAGGAGAGGAAGAGGAGCTGGAGGAAAAGGAGAAACAGTACAAGGCTGTGAAATCCTCCTTTGACAAGCTGAACAGTATTCTCACGCTGTACGATGACTCCCTTGCCGGACCTTTGCATGAACTGAACCATCTCGTGCAGTCGCTGGATGCAGAAAGCCTTGAAAGTGTGAGAAGCGGGGTGAGCGACAGCTACTACACGCTCACCGATGCCCTGGAGACTTTACGGCAGAAACTGGATGAGATGGATCTTTCCGAAGATGAGATCAATGCCATGGAGGAACGTCTTTTCACGATCCAGAAGCTCAAGCGAAAGTACGGCCACAGCATTGCAGAAATCCTGGAAAAGCGTGAGGAGCTGCAGAAGCAGATCGATATCATCTCCCACAGACAGGAATACCTGGATGAGATGAATGCAAAGGCAGACAAGGCCTTTGCCGTGTACAAGAAGGAAGCGGACAGTCTGCATCATATCCGCACGAAGGCAGCTCCGAAGCTTGATGCGGAGGTTGCCAAGGCCCTCAAGGATCTTTCCCTGCCCAATGCCCGGTTCCATACTGACATCAAGGATGCAGAACCTTCTTCCAATGGCAGCGACCATGTGGAATTCCTGATCTCCATGAACAAGGGAGAGGATCTTAAGCCATTGGCCAGGACAGCCAGCGGCGGTGAATTAAGCAGACTGATGCTTGGCCTGAAGGAAATCTTCTCGAGACTCCAGGGTATTGAGACCGTCATCTTCGATGAGATCGATACCGGTGTCAGCGGCCCTGTGGCTGAAGCCATCGGCCATAAGATGCAGTCCATTGCAAGGGACTGCCAGGTTTTTG